>DLXM01000132.1 GCA_003448835.1 Bacteroidota bacterium
CCAAACACAAGTGCTTGTAAAGCACGCGGTCTTTGGACGGAAATCATGAATGGAAGGAAAAACACGAGCATTGCAAATGCGAAGTCTTTTGACGAACATCGTGAGTGCAACGAGCGAAACAACGCCGAATGAAAAGGGGAAGAGAAGTGGAATTTAAGTTTAAATTAAAAAGAAGTTTAGAATGTCATATTTAGATATGGATTTATTGAGATTCAGCACCGCTGGATCAGTGGACGACGGAAAAAGTACACTTATTGGTCGATTGTTATACGATTCAAAATCGATTTTTGAAGACCAGATGGAAGCCATCGAAAAAACATCCAAGAACACCGGTGAAGAAGGTGTGAATTTGGCTTTGTTAACCGATGGACTCCGTGCCGAGCGTGAACAAAAAATCACAATCGATGTGGCTTACCGGTATTTTGCGACTCCAAAACGTAAATTCATTATTGCCGACACACCGGGACACATTCAGTACACTCGAAATATGGTCACGGGTGCATCTACTGCCGATCTGGCTATCATTTTAGTCGATGCCAGAAAAGGTGTACTTACCCAATCCAGACGACATTCTTTCATCGCTTCACTTCTACAGATTCCTCACCTGGTTGTAGCTGTGAACAAAATGGATTTGGTCGATTACAGTCAAAAACGATTTAACGAAATCGTGGATGACTACAAAAATTTCGCTCAAAAGCTTGAGATTGATGACATTACGTTCATCCCAATGTCGGCTTTAAAAGGAGATAACATCGTGAACAAGGGTGAAAATATGCCCTGGTACAACGGATCAACTTTATTGCATACTCTGGAAAACGTAAATGTTGGATCACGCCGAAATCTTATTGATTTCCGGTACCCTGTTCAACACGTTATCCGCCCAAACCAAGACTTCCGTGGATTTGCTGGCACTATTGTATCCGGTACGATCAAAGTTGGTGAAGAAATCACCGTTTTGCCATCGCGATTCCGTAGCAAGGTCAAGGAAATCTGGAAATACAATGAGCAGGTTCAAGAAGCTGTGGCCGGTGAAGCAACAGTTATCACGATCGAAGATGAAATCGACATCAGCCGTGGGGATATGATTGTCCGAAGTGGCAATGTTCCTAAAATGACTCAGGAATTTGAAGCTTTTTTGTGTTGGATGAACGAAACTCCGATGGATCCTTCCAAAAATTACTACATCCAGCATACAACACGTACTTCAATGGCGGTTCCAGTGGAAGTTCGCTACAAAATTAATGTTGATTCACTTCATCGGGAAGAAACCAATACCCTTGAGCTTAACGAAATTGGTCGAGTTCGACTCAAAGTGTCTCAACACATGTTCATCGACCCATACAAGATTAATAATGCAACGGGTAGTTTTATCTTGATTGACACTGCCTCAAATGTCACCGTTGGTGCCGGAATGATTCGTGGCATCGACACGGCAGATACTTTAGAAGAACCGGATTTAGATACTAAACGAGTTATTTCACCGAATGTAGTCTGGGAACCATGGAACATTCCGCGTGAAGAGCGTGAAAAACGGTCCGGACATGCTGCTAAAGTGCTTTGGTTTACCGGGATTTCCGGTGCAGGGAAAAGTACCATTGCTCGTGAGCTGGAAAAACGTTTATTCGATGCGGGCAAACAGACCATGTTATTGGATGGTGATCAAGTGAGGCACGGGCTTAACGGTGATCTTGGATTTAGTCCGGCTGATCGGACCGAAAATATTCGTCGAGTGGGTGAAGTTTCTCGTATGTTTTTTGAGCATGGAAATATTGTACTCTGCACTTTTGTATCTCCGTATCGAAAAGACCGCGATCAGGTCAGAAAATTATTCCCGGATGGAAGTTTTATTGAAATTCATGTTACTTGTACTCCGGAAGCGGCTATTGAAAGAGATCCAAAAGGACTTTACAAAAAAGCTCAAGCTGGAGAAATCAAAAATCTAACCGGTTTTAATGCTGATTATGAGGCGCCTGAATCAAGCGATGCTATTGTGATTGATACAACTAATCGAAGTGTGGATGAGTGTGTTGATGAGTTGATGAAGTTCGTTTAAATGTGCCAATTTTGTCTCTTCGAAATTTTAGCATTTCGTGCCTGAGGGCACTCCATTAAATTTCTGAGGTTCCAAAATTGGCACATTTGCACTCTAGGGTTTAATTGATTTTGTCACTGCGAAATTTTAGCATTACGTGACTTAGGTCACTCCATTAAATTTCTGAGGTGAATAAATCAATCCCCCAACAACTGGTGTAGTTGATTTTCTGAGGCTCCAAAATCAACACCGTTGTGCATCGTAGCTGGTTAAGCACTGAGGCTCCAAAATCAACACCATTGTGCATCGTAGCTGGTTAAGCACTGTGGCTCCAAAATCAATCCCTCAAAAATAGGTGAAGTTGGGTGTCGTAGTTACAAAATCAATTTAATTATGCATTATTACATTATATATACCAAAAAAAAGAATTCATGCTCATTGATTTAATTGCCGGTGCACGACCGAATTTCATGAAGATCGCACCTATTTCACATGCTATAAATAGAGCTAAAAAAGCAGGTGAAAATATCGATTTTCGTCTAATTCATACGGGTCAACACTACGACAAGAATATGAGTGGCACATTTTTTGAGGAACTTAATATCCCACATCCGGATTTTAATCTGGGTGCTGGTGGTGGGACTCAGGCAGAGCAAACTGCTGCGATCATGATCGGTTATGAAAAATTACTCACTCAACAGGGTAAACCGGATTTTTGCCTGGTGGTAGGGGATGTGACTTCTACCATGGCGTGCAGTATCACAGCCCAAAAACTACATGTTAAAGTGATTCACGTCGAAGCCGGAATCCGTAGCGGCGACTGGACTATGCCCGAAGAAATTAATCGATTGGTCACTGACTCAATCACAAATCTATTTTTTACAACCTCTGAGGTAGCGAATGAAAATTTACGCAAATCGGGTGTCTCGGAGGACCGAATCAAGTTCGTGGGTAACACCATGATCGATACACTGTTAGCAAATCAGAATCGATTAAGTCCACCATCTATTTGGGACGAAGCCGGGCTCAATACCAAAGAATATTTTGTGATTACCCTGCATCGTCCGGCGAATGTGGATACGGGTGAGCAATTAAAAGCATTACTCGATGAGATTATCCAGAATAGTAACGATACCAAACTCGTGTTTCCGGTTCATCCGCGGACCCGAAAAAAACTGGATGAAATCGGGTTTACACACGACCGACTGATCATGGTGGGTCCACTTGGGTACTTGCAATTTAATTACCTGGTAAAACATGCCAAAGGTGTCATCACCGACAGCGGCGGAATCACCGAAGAAACTACCGTCATGGGAGTACCATGCATCACACTTCGTGACACCACCGAACGACCAGAGACCGTGACCGTTGGAACCAACGAACTCATCGGAACTGATCCCGCGGCCATAAAACCGGCATTGGACACACNNCACTTTTTGCCGGTAATTGGAAAAAAGGTGGCATTCCAGAGCTTTGGGATGGCAAAACCGCCGAACGTATCGTTCGTGTTTTATTGAGTCATAAATAGAATCAAAACACTAATATTAGATCGATTTTATTGCATTCAGTTAGAAATTGAACGTTCTTAAATTAATATCGTTCCGATTTTAACTTTCAAGTTCACAGAACAGAGAATTCTAGAAAAGCTTCCCCTTCACATTTCCAACTCATCAATATGCATAGATTTAGTACTCTAAGTTGATTACTTTGTATTTAAATCAACAATTGTATGCAAGATAAAATCACAGAGTACTTACAAAAACAGTCTGATATAGTGTTTCATTATATCTTTGGTTCATTTTTAAAAAGTGACCGATATAGAGACATTGATATTGGTGTGTATTTTCGAGACGATGAGTTTGAGTTGTTGAGATTAGGTGAAATAGTCTCCGATTTAGAAGAAATTACGCATACAAAAGTGGATGTAATTCCATTGAATAAGCTCTACGATAAGAATCCGGCATTTGTGCACGAAATCATTTCAACCGGTGAGTTAAGTATATATGGTAACGGTGAAATATCTACAGAGGACAAAGAAACCTGGGTTAATTTCAAGGTCAGTTGCATCAAACATTTTGAGGATACCCGTTACTTAAGAGAAATGTCCCGTAAAGCGCTCCTCGATCGCATTAAATCAAAAAAACTCGGAAAGAGGGGTTATGCGACTTGAGAAACTAACTCAATTAGATACAAATTTGGCCGAACTTGAAAGAATTATATCACAATACTCTATTGATGATATTACCAACGATATGATAAAACAGTGGGCATTGAGATATGGGTTATTCGAATCCATTCAAATCATGATAGACATTGCCTGTCATGTGGTTTCAAACCAGAATTTTGGTAGTACTAATACCTTTAGAGATTGTTTAGAGTCTTTACAAAAGTTTGATATAATTAGTGAACCTTTATCTCAGAATCTAAAAAAGTTGGTTGGATTAAGAAACATTCTGGTTCATGATTATGTAAAAATAGAGGTGTCCAAACTTTACGAATACGCTCAAAATTTGAAGGATTTTCGTGAATTTGCCGATTGTGTCAAACAGTTTGCGGATGAAAAATAAATAGATGTTTAACGATTATATAAGAGCTTTAAAGCTGATCTGGCGGGCGGACCCTCGAAATGCCGCCGGTCAACTGGTCGCACAAATCTTCATGGCTATCTTCCCGGTAGCCATTCTTTTTTCATTAAAATCTCTTTTTGATGATATATCAATTGAAAATCCGGTATTGGATGTGATTCTTTTTTGGCTTGGAACACTTGCGGCACTTACTCTGCTACAATCCGGGGCTACTCAATGGTTGGCCTATCTTTCTGCGACCCATCAACAGCGACTAACCGATTTTGTCGCCGGACAAATTTTGGATAAGTCCATACACATCCCTTACACCTATTTTGAGGATCATAACTACCATGATTCATTGCACCTGGCACAGCGACAATCCATCTTTCGGTTACCACAGGTATTTCAGCAATTTCAACTGTTTCTGACCAATATTTTATCGCTGATTCT
>DLXM01000320.1 GCA_003448835.1 Bacteroidota bacterium
CACGCATATTTATTTTCCGGTAACACACGGATGCAAATATTTTCGGAGCCCGATGTAGCATTAATTCGAGCGAAATATAAGATGTCACAGAGTGAATTTGCAGCACTGCTTGGTATTAGTTTGTCAACTCTTCAGAATTGGGAACAGGGCAGACGTAAGCCCCAGGGTCCAGCTCGTGTGTTGTTACATATTGCCAATAAGAATCCTAAGGCCTTGTTAGATATGTGAATTTCATATCACAAAAGTACGATCGATTTCGACTCATCGATAGGTGTATTTATTCTAATAGCAGCATTTCAACCAACACTCTACCCCAAATCCAAGCCCATCAGCATTTGGTATGATTTTAATCGGAGGTTGTGGTCGTAAATGTAGGTCGAGACCATGAGTTCGTCTGATTTTGTGTTGCGCAGGAAGTCGTTGAGGCCAGTCTGAACTGTCTCGGCACTTCCGATGAAGGACGCCGCTAACATCCGCTCGATGGCATACTGGATGTGCTCGTTCCAGATACCTTCCATGCTGTCTACGGGTGGTCTCAACGGAGCCCTCGCACCAGTCACCACGCCCATAAACATCTGATACATTGAGGTCGCTAAGTACTCTCCTTCGGCGTCGGTTTCAGCCAATATGACGTTTACGCAGGGCATGAAGTACGGACGATCCAGCTGCCCACTCGCTTTAAATCGCTCCCGATAGATTTCTAACGCACTCATGATCTGCTGTGGAGCAAAATGGCTCGCAAACGCATACGGTAATCCAAGTTCAGCCGCTAAATAGGCGCTGTCCGTGCTGGACCCCAAAATCCATATCGGCACGTTTGTTCCTTCTCCGGGAAAAGCCCGGACCGCACTCGTTTTGTTCTCGGCGGACAAATACCGCTGTATCTGAACCACATGCTCAGGAAACTGATGGGTCTGCTGCATGCGATCCGGACGTATTGCATTGGCTGTAACCTGATCTGTGCCTGGCGCTCGGCCAAGTCCTAAATCTACTCGACCCGGATACATGGTCGCCAGTGTGCCAAACTGTTCAGCAATGATCAATGGCGAATGATTGGGCAACATGATCCCGCCGGACCCAATCCGAATGGACTCAGTAGCCTCTGCAATATGTCCCAACAACACCGATGTCGCCGAACTTGCCACATGCTCCATGTTGTGATGCTCCGCCATCCAAAACCGATGATATCCCAGTTTTTCAGCCTGTTGAGCCAAATTGCGACTTCTCTGAATCGCTTCTCTCGCTGTGCTACCTTCCGTCACCACAGCTAAATCCAATATGGATAACGGAATTCTACTCTTCTGTGCCATAAATCAATCTCAACTCATGCTTTTATTCGTGTTTTTCAAAAGATACGCGTCGTGTGTTCGAAATTAAGCAACCGAATCAACATAACTCGCATCAAATCTGATAACAAATGTGGATCCTTTATCCATTTCAGATTCTATGCTAATATCACCATCAAAACTTTGGACAATCCTTTTCACAATCGCCAATCCAATTCCCGTTCCTTCATATTCGTTCTCTGAATGAGCTCTTTTGAACAACTTGAAAACGGACTCCTGCATCTGGGGTTCAATCCCTGTTCCATTATCCGCTACCGAGATTTTCCATTCCTGACCCAAATTTTCAGCAAAAATCCTGATTTCAGGAGTACGTCCCGGCGGAACAAATTTTATCGCATTTGAGACCAGATTTTGCATTAATTGCCTCCAACCGGTTAATGATCCCGATACTATGGGCAACTCGGAAGCAATTATTTGCGCATTCTTTTCTTCAATTTGCCTTTTTAAAAGCAATTTGACTTCCTCCACTACCAGATTTAAATCAACGAGTTCATCAATCTGTGGAGCAGTCGATCGATAGTATACCAACAAATCATTAATCATCTGATTTAACTTCAGAGATCCATCCACCGCCAAATCAACAAACTTTTTACCCTTTTCATCCAGTTGGTCTGCATATTTTTTTTGAATCAACCCCATGAACGAATGAATCATCCTCACTGGCTCTTTCAGATCATGTGAAACCGAATATGCAAACATGTTCATATTTTCATTCGCGATTTCCATCTTTTTGTTCAGCTTCATGATCTTGACATTTTGTTGAGCAAGCTGACGCTGTTGATTCATCAAATCGTTATTCAACTGAGTGAAATCATTCAGGATACTCTCGTTCATATCCCAATTCTTTTTGTCCTGTTTTAACTTAAACAGCTCTTTTTGCGAAGCGCGAATTTGGTTCAGCTGTTCATTGTTGATTTCCAGCATTTCACTCAACACCTTTTCAGTCGACGATTCCTTGTTATTTCCACACAACAAAATCTTGTCTTTGAGTAAATATCCCGAAAACGACATCACCATAGATCTATTTTCGGATTGAAGAGTTACTAAAATATTTTCCACCATGGTATGGTCAATAACATGCATCCATAATTCTCCCAAAGCTTCCATCGAATCTGGATGAACCAATGTGTGAAGTCCGACCGGTAGCGTGATATTTTCGAAAAAATGATCTGAGTCTAAGTAAATCTGTTCGGCAACTCCCTTTCTGTTGCAAGAAATGATAAGATTGATCTCCTGATTGGATGAATTCATTTAATAGCCTGTAAGTTTTTTAGCGAGTTCAATAGCTTTTTCGGCGTTCTCGGCACATCCATCAGCATTAATTTTTTCCCATAATCCTGGGTTATTAAGAAAAGGATATCCACCAACCAGAATTTTTAAATTCGTTAACGATGGATGTTTTTTCAATTCCTTGATCAATACTGCAGCTTTGCTCACATGCGTTGGTAAAGTTACCGAGATTGCAAGGACATCAGCATTGTGTTCAATTATTGCCTCGATTAACTGTCGATCGGGCATACTCGCACCCAGATAATAGGTATCCCATCCATCCATTTCAAAAAAGTCGGTCACCATGCGGATTCCCAATTCATGTAAATCTCCTGAAATGGAACATGCTACCAAGGTTTTTCCGATTCGATCTGCGGAAAAAATGTATGAGTATAGTCCGGACATGATGAGCTGCGTGGCTGCAGTACAGTAGTGCTCGTGAGCCACTGTTATTTTGTTACATTGCCATAATCGTCCAACTTCGTATTGCGACGGTTGGAAAATATGCTGATAAATATCTTTAACATCGGCTCCGTTTTTTACCAATTCATCAATTAAATTTTTGGCCTGGATTCTTTGTCCTTCGAGTAAATACTGAAGATATTGATTGGCTTCATTTTTATACGGATTGTCCTCAGTTATATAAGACTCATTGAGTGTTGTCTTCTCGGCTAGTTTTTCGAGTGCGAAATCGATAAAAGGATCAGTAATACCCGTAACTTCAGAATCAAATTTCTCGGAAAGTACCAGTCGAAGATTCTGAAGATTATTCGTTAGGTCTGACTTGGAAATATCTCGGTTTTCAAGCATGGCGGCAGCCCAGAGTATGTAATTTCCATACATCCCGGGGTGATCCATTTTTAGTGCTTCAACCAGAAACTCGAGGTTATAAATTGCATCTTTATAACAATGATTTTTTCCAATTTGACCATACCGCTCCAACAATTCCGGATGTTTCTCGAAATGTAATTGAGTCAGTCTGGATGCAATTTCAGTTATGTGTTTCTCAATCAGTTGGATGACATTTTGTTCCATAATTAACTGGTTACATGTTCATAGTGTACCAATTCTCGGCTTTTGGGGTCTATTTTAAGTCCTTTTGGCATATATTGATGCGACTCTTTTAAATGATTTTTATGCCAATATTCAAAATCTTCCAGAGAATCCCAATAGGTAACAAGATGAATTTCTGCAGGATTCGACATGGGGCTCAAGACATCCAATCGGACAAATCCTTTTGCATTTTCGACTAATTGAGGGCGGCTTCTAAAAGCGTCTTTAACTTCTTTTTCCATCCCTTTAAGAACTTCAAACTTACTCTTGACAGCTATCATATTATCTTTGCGTACACCATTAAGATTTAACTTAATATTTTAAGTTATTTTTCTATCTTTGTAACTTATTAAAATATAGGTCTTTTTATTGGATTTAACTAAATTTATTTACGTTAGTTCTCATAGAGGTAACGGCACTAGTTAGTACTGTATTATCATCATGTTGAACGTCTTATGTGCCTAAAAATTACTATACATACGGCAAGATTCACAAGATTTGAATGTAAAAACTAATTTTAAGTTGAAAATGATCTTATTTTCTAACATTGGTAAAACAATATGGACTAAACTATCAGAAACGATATTACATTATTCAACCAAATTTATGTTTCTGGCACCACTTTAATATGTTGCTTGATTAAATTTTCGTGATATGTCGTCGAAACCTATTCAGCCCTTTCGGCCCGTAATCAATCGGACCCCACGCTTGAATGAAAAATAATACCACATCCATTCGGCGAAAACGCGAAATCGATTTCGAAATCCAATCAGAAAAAGAATGTGGACAAACGACCACAAAAACCAGGCAATAAATCCGCTGAATTTGAGTCCACGAATGTCTGCAACAGCTTTTGCTCGTCCGATGGTCGCCATCGTGCCTTTGTCAAGGTAATTAAATACCGCCTCGGTTGACCCACCCGATTTATTTGCTTTAAGTAACTTGCCGATAAACTCGCCCTGTTGCATCGCGACCGGTGCCAACGCGGGTAATGGTACTCCATTTTTATCCTCAACATAAGCTCCATCCCCAATCACAAAAATTTCAGGATGTCCGGGTACGCTTAAATCCGGCTGGACCATCACTCTACCGGTCCGATCCATCTCAGCACCCAAAGTTTTCAACAATGGGGAAGCCAAAACACCCGCTGCCCAGATGATATTGGGCGTCGATATACTACCTTTTTTAAAGGAAACGCTGTTTTTGTGGATTTCGGTAACAGGCGTGTTCAACAGCACACGAACGCCCATATTTTCCAGTATTTCAACGGCTTTCGCGGACAACGATTCAGAAAATGCATTTAAAATTGTAGGAGCTGCTTCCACCAGAAAAATTCGCACCTCATTTGGACTGATATTTCTGAAATCACGTAACATGTTTCGTTTGGCGATTTCCGCAATGGCCCCGGCCATTTCAACGCCGGTTGGTCCACCGCCAATAATCACAAAAGTCAGAAAGGGTTCACGCAATGTCGGATCATCAATTTGATCGGCTTCCTCAAGCGATAATAATATCCGTTCACGGATTTGTAGAGCATCCCCGATTGTTTTGAGTCCGGGGGCGAATTCCTCCCAGGCATCGTGCTGGAAATAGTTGTACTGCGATCCGGGTGCAAGAATGAGCTGATCGTATTGGATTGTTCTGCCGCCTACCATTAACAGTGATTTTGAGTCCGGATTCACTCGCTCAACTTCTCCCATCAGGACATCTATATTGAGATTTTTGCCGACAATATCCCGTATAGGAGCTGCGATATCGCCCGGTGACAACGCGGCCGTGGCTACCTGATAAAGAAGTGGTTGAAATAAATGGTGATTGGTTTTGTCGATGAGGGTGATTTTAGCATCGGATTTGCGTAAAACCCGCGCTGCGTTAATTCCCCCAAATCCACCACCCACAATAACGATATGCCGTCGTTTTGATGTGCTCATGTTCCTTGAATTCCAATAAGTTCGACGTGTTCCAACTTAGATTTTATACCCAAGTTATGACTGTCTTAAATCTAAGGAATTCATTTATACTTTTCTTCCAAGTATTTAAGCCGCTCTTTCTTATAATCGAAATTTTTTGGCAACGAGATTACTCCAGTCAACTCTATAACGATGGGTCTAATTTCCACGGCAAAGCTATTGTTCTCAGGTTTTGAATTTGCTTCAAATTTTGATTTTGCCTGTCTTTTTTTCATGATTTGTGATAGTTGATAATTAAACATGAATTTTGTGCAAAAAATGTAAGGATGTCAAATTATTTGACTCATAAAGTTACGCGATATTTAAAACGTTGACAAAAGTCAACATAATTACTTATCTTATTGAGTCGTTGTGACATGAAACATCCAAATAAGGAGATTTAAAAAGCGATAGTTTACGCTCTTTCGAAGAAATGGAAGTTGGTTTCAACAGGATCAACTTCTCACGCATGGGCAAGATTGCGCTGTCCGGAACAGTCCCGTTTTGGATGTATAATTTCTATTTGGAGTACACCGCGTGTCCCAATTCATCATGCCAGACATATTCTTAAAATTGTTGATCAGTGTCCACATAGTCTATGAATTCCATGAAAGAATTTGATTTTTCGTTAGTTCTCTATTCTGATAATATCTCGTTCGAGATACTGGAGTCGCTTTTGGTAGATTCTGAACTGACCGATGCTACCATTTCTCAACGGAATGGTACTTTTTACCTGGATTTCACACGTTCCGGGTCCAATTTAACTGATACTATTCTTACGACAATCATTGATATTGAAAATAAAACTCCATTCAAAATATGTAGAATTGAACCATCAGACATTGTTACGAGTGCCGAAATCGCCCGTCGATTAGGCCGATCTCGTCAGTCAGTACAACAATTAATAAGTGGCTCGAGAGGAAGCGGGGACTTTCCACAACCCGAAGCCGGAATCACAACTAAAACGCTGTTTTGGAGCTGGACAGATGTTGTTAGTTGGTTTTTGGAGGTTTCAATCATCTCGGATCGATCTCTTTATTATGATGCCATGTCAATTAAAGCGCTAAATATTGCACTATCCTATCGAGATTCTAAAGAGTTGAATCAGTCAATTGGTATCGTTTTAAATCGGTTGAATGTTGAATCAGTATTGTAATTGTTTAGCTACCAAATATCATTGGAAACATCCCCAACTACTCAGAATCCCTCTAGATTCACCACAAATTTCACCTCAGAAAACGACTAATTATATAAAATTTAATTAGTCAGTAATAAGTTATTATCTTTACTATGTGTATAGATTTACACCTGTTGATATTTTAATGCCTGTGATTTTTTGGGTCTTTAGTCATTGGCGTTTCATTTGATTATATCAATCGTCGCTAATTTTTTTTAAAATCATCTCGATGTCATGTGATTGTTTAATTTCTACTCCATTTTTTTAACGTCTACTCGATCAATTTTCAACTATGGACAACTCCAAGATTTTAGAAAGTAAACTGGCTCAACGTGAAGCTGAATTATCACTCATCAACGCTGTTCAGGAAGGCATCCTCGCTAAAAAAGCCATGCCGGAGATCTATGAGTTAATTGGGGATCGATTAAAAACGATATTCGATGCACAGGTCACTTCGATCATGACCTTTGACCATAATACACAACTCGAGCATTTTCAGTATTTGTTCGAAGACGGGAAACGTCTCTATCCCGATTCCAGACCGCTGAATAAAATCAGACAGATAATTATAGAATCTAAAGATGTGCTTCTGGTCAATGAAAATGCAGAAGAGAATATGACAAAATTGACCGGCGAAAAACTGGTTGCTGTCCCCGGAACCCAAAAGCCAAGTTCTTTACTTTTTGTCCCCCTGATCATTAATGATACCGTTATCGGATGCCTCACATTACAGCATTTGACCAAAGAAAATGCATTCAATCAGTCGGATGTTCAATTGCTCAGTACATTGGCAAATAGCATTAGTCTTGCTTTGGAAAACGCACGACTTTTTAATGAATCCGAAAAACGAAGTGCCGAAATGTCGGTGATCAATAGCGTCCAGGCTGGACTCGTAGCTGAAATGGACATGCAGGATATTTATGATCTGGTCGGTGATCGTATTCGGGATTTATTTGATGCTCAGGTTACTTCCATCATTACCTTTAACCTCAAGACGAAAACGGAGAATTTTCAGTATCTGTTTGAGTCCGGCGAACGCCTCTATCCTAAATCACGTCCGTATGATAAATTCAGAGAGAAATTAATTCAAGAAAAAACCCCAATTTTATTTAATCAACGGGTGCTTGAAAAACTTTCTGAAATAAATGGTACTCCTTTTGAACCAGTACCGGGTACCATTATGCCAAAATCGGCCTTGTATGTCCCTATGATTGTGAGTGACGAGGCAAAGGGGTACATAACTCTACAAAATTACGATCGTGAGCACGCTTTTTCTGATTCGGATGTCCGTTTGTTAAATACGCTAGCCAATAGCTTGAGTATTGCCCTTGAAAATGCTCGTCTGTTCAAGGAAACCAACAAATTACTGGCGATAACAGAGCAACGAAATGCGGAATTAGCCGTCATCAACAGTGTGCAGGATGGACTTGTGCGCGAAATGAATATGGAGGCAATTTATACACTGGTCGGTGAAAAAATATGTGAGGTTCTGAATACTCAAACGATGATTATTCGCACGTTTGACCATGATGCCGGAATTGAGCATTGGCGCTACGCGGTCGAAAATGGTGTACGGATTTTAGTTGATCCACGTCCTTATAATTGGGCCAATAAGATTCTTGTTGAAACGAAAAAAAGTGTATTAGTTAATCGAGACTACGTTAAAACATCGAAAGAACATGGTGGAAGTGGTGTGGTTAAAGGTTTGCCTCCAAAGTCTGCTATTTTTATCCCCATGCTCGTTGGAGATGTGGTGGTCGGATCTGTAAGTATGCAAAATGTCGAAAAGGAAGATGCGTTTTCTGAATCGGATGTCCGATTGATCACAACCTTGACCAATAGTATGAGTGTGGCGCTAGAAAATGCCCGACTTTTTAGTGAAACGGAACAACGAAATGCCGAACTCGCGGTAATTAACAGTGTCCAGGCCGGACTCGTGGCAGAGATGGATCTTCAGGGGATTTATGATCTGGTTGGCGACCGCGTCAGAGACATGTTCGATTCGCAGGTGACACTTATCGCAACATTTGATCACGATGAGAAAACCGAAGATATTCATTATGTTTTTGAGGATGGACGCCGAATATATCCCCCAAAACGACCATATGACGGTGTCAGGCAATATTTAATAGATAATCGCAAGTTTATACATATTAATGAGAATGCAGAGAAAGAGTTGATTGCATTTAAAGGAACAGGAAAGGCCGCTCCCGGGACAGAATTCCCAAAATCAATGGTGTATGTCCCACTAGTCATTGGTGATACAGTGCGTGGATACGTCAGTTTACAAAATCTGGATAAAGAGTATGCTTTTAGTGATTCGGATGTTCGATTGCTCAGTACGCTGGCGAACAGTATGAGTGTTGCCCTTGAAAACGCTCGACTTTTTAATGAAACGACCCGACTCCTGGGTGAAACCGAGCAACGCGCCACGGAGCTTCAAACCGTAAATAGTGTCAGTAAAGCGATTGTTTCCCAGCTTGAATTACACGCTTTGATCAAATTCGTTGGCGAACAAATGAAAGAGACGTTTAAGGCAGACATTGTGTTTCTGGCAGTACATGATCAGAAAACCAATATGTTGCACTTCCCTTATTGGTATGGTGATATTGCGGAATCCCGTCCCTTTGGAAATGGAATCACCGAGAACATCATCATGAAAAAAGAGTCGCTTCTGATCAATCAGAATGTGGAAGAAGCCTACAACGAAATCAAAGCAGAGAAAAAAGGGGAAATGGTGGAGTCCTTTTTGGGTGTTCCAATTATTGCCGGAACCGAAGCCATTGGTGTAATCAGTGTCCAAAGTAAGGAGCGAGGTAAGCAATTTAGTGAGGCCGACCAGCGATTATTGAGCACCATCGCGGCCAATGTGGGGATAGCTATGCAAAATGCCGAAGCATATCAAAAATTACAGGAAGCACTGCATCATCTGAAGGAAGCTCAATCTCAACTGGTTCAACAGGAAAAACTTGCCAGTTTGGGACAGCTAACCGCCGGAATTGCCCACGAAATCAAAAATCCGTTGACCCCGATCCAGCTCTCAGCCGAACGACTAGAGATGAAGCTCGCCAACAAATTGCAAGAGCCAGAACAAGCCTTGCTGACCAAATCCGTCAAGACCATCGTCGACCAGGTCGACGCCANNGCCCACGAAATCAAAAATCCGTTGAACTTTGTGAACAATTTTTCCGGTGTAAGTCTGGAGCTTATTGAAGAACTGAATGACGCCCTCGACAAAAAAGATATTGAAGAGGCTAAAGCGATATCCGGCGATATTGAAGGAAACCTCACACGTATTCATCAACATGGAACCCGAGCGGATGGGATTGTACAATCGATGTTGCAACATTCACGTGGTGGGGACGGGAAAAAATCACTCACAAATCTGAATAATCTGGTTAAGGAATACGTCAATCTGGCCTATCATGGTATGCGAGCCAATAAAAATCCAATTGTTGTGGATATTTCCATGGAATTGGATGAAAATCTAAAACCGGTTTCTCTAATTTCTGAGGATTTCAGCCGTGTAATACTGAATTTGTGTAATAATGCATTTGATGCTCTTCGTGAGTACTCAGAAAAGAATCGGGATAAATCGAATGTTGAAAAAGCTCATTTAACTGTGAAAACCAGGCAAA
>DLXM01000385.1 GCA_003448835.1 Bacteroidota bacterium
GTGATGCACGGATTCGAATCATACGATTCTGTAGACTCTATTATTATTCGTGCTGCTGCACTTCCAAAAGAACCCGTTCCACCCCTTAATTATCATTTAAGTTTCTCTCCGGTTGGACTGGTCAATGAGTATTTAAATAAGGTCACCGTCATAGAAAATGGTGAGCTAATTTATATGGATGCTCTCGATGGATACGAAACATGTAAATTAAAATCCCACCCTGATTTAGGTCCACTTGAAGCCTTTTACACCTCCGGAAGTGCAACTTTTCTGGCAAGAGAGCTTGTGGGAAGGGTTAAAACACTGGATTTTAAAACACTTCGCTTTGTTGGTCATCGTAATATTATCAAGGCATTTTTTGATCTCGGATTTAACTCAAGTCAAATTATTGATATTAGAACCAGTATCACCTATCGCGATCTGTTTATTCGCCAACTTAAAAAATACCTTCCCCATAGTAAAAACGA
This sequence comes from Bacteroidota bacterium, assembly GCA_003448835.1. Lineage (GTDB taxonomy): Bacteria > Bacteroidota > Rhodothermia > Balneolales > HLUCCA01 > UBA11400. The sequence continues at coordinate 468 of DLXM01000385.1, forward strand.
TATTGCTGTTGCAAAAATCAATCTCAGTGGGATCCGCGACGGTAAACGAATTGCCAGAGAGTACGAAGTATATTTAGAATCCGATGAAAATGCAGATATTTCAGCAATGATGACGGTTACATCTCAGTCAGCCGTCACTACTGCAATGCTTCTTGCTGAAAATAAATTATCGGGTGTTGGCGGTGTCTGTACACCTGAGACTGCATTACCAAAAGAAGATTATATTAAAAGAATGAGGGAGCACGGCGTCAATATTGAAATTACCGAATATGACGAATAGTCGTCCATGTCTGCCTGAAACGGAATAATTCCTAAAGATAAATTTATGAAATCTGTTTTTATATCCCTGGCCCTGTTAGTATTACTACTCGCTGCCGGTGTTTTATATGTGACATTCGGCGGATATTTTTCCCTTCAACCTAAAACTTTACCAACTGAATCGCCCTCATTCACCGGTAAAATCACAGGCGAATTGCGATACCATCCAGCTATGCAGGGCGACGGGATTCGCGAAAGAAATGTAATTGTCTGGCTACCACCTGACTATCATAACAATACTGATTCTACGTATTCAGTACTTTACATGCATGATGGACAAAATATTATTGACCCCGCGACAAGTTTCATTGGCGTGGATTGGCAAATTGATGAATCTGTTGATAGCTTGATCCGAGTTGGGAGTATTGATCCAATGATAGTTGTAGGTATCTACAACACAGATGATCGATTATATGAGTACACTCCAGGCGAAAAAGGCGATGCATATATGAAATTTGTTACCGGTAAACTCAAAACTTTTATTGATGAGAACTACAGAACAAAGTCAGATAGGGACCATACATTTGTGGGGGGATCATCAGCCGGAGGAATCATATCATTTATGATTGTATGGGAGTATCCCGAAGTATTCTCTAAAGCAATTATCATGTCACCCGCATTCCGGAACCCTGATAGCTTTAATTATAAATTCAATTATATAGATGTTGTTAATCAAACAACTGAAATACCTGAAAATGTATTCTTTTACATCGATAACGGTGGACTGGATTTAGATGCTCAACTCCAACCTGGTATTGATGAAATGTTGATCGCATTAGATTCAAAAGGCTATGTCTTGAATCGTGATTTCGTTTTTGTTAAAGATGAGCCTGCTACTCACAGTGAAAAGGCCTGGGCTAACCGTTTCCCTGATGCTTTAAAAGCGATCTTAACTTCAGACCATAACTGAAATAAAAAAGGGATCGAGTGAAACACCCGATCCCTTTAACAATAGCTAAGAAATTACTAGTCTATTTACGTTTCTTAGTTTCTTCTGCACCTACATCAGCTTTCGGTTTATCTGATCCCGCAGTCGCAATAGACTCTCGCATATCGGTGTCTGCCATTACATTTTTCATGTTGTAATAATCCATAACACCCAATTTACCTGTTCTGAAAGCTTCAGCGATAGCTTTTGGTACTTCAGCTTCAGCTTCAACAACCAATGCACGCATTTGTTGTGTTTTGGCTCTGTTTTCTTGTTCTTCAGCAACTGCCATAGCCCGACGTTCCTCTGCTTTAGCACGCGCAACCTTGAGATCTGCCTCAGCCTGATCTGTTTGAAGTTTAGCACCGATGTTATCACCAACATCAACATCCGCAATATCAATAGAAAGAATTTCAAACGCAGTACCGCTATCTAACCCTTTGCTCAATACTACCTTCGAAATATTATCAGGATTCTCAAGAACCGCTTTGTGATCAACTGATGAACCAACTGTAGTAACAATACCCTCACCTACCCTGGCGAGGATAGTTTCTTCGGTTGCACCACCCACAAGTCTGTCAAGATTTGCCCGAACTGTTACACGAGCAATAGCACGAACCTGGATCCCATCTTTAGCAAGCGCAGTAATCGGAGGTGTTTCAATAACCTTAGGATTTACTGAAATCTGAACGGCTTCAAAAACATCTCGCCCGGCAAGATCAATTGCAGCAGCTCGTTCAAACGTCAAGCCAAGATTGGCTTTATCAGCTGAGATTAATGCCATTATTACTTTATGGACATTCCCACCTGCCAGGTAATGGGCTTCCAGTTTCCCTACACCAATGTCCAACCCTGCTTTACTTGCGGTAATAGCGGCTTTAACAATCGGTCCAGGCGGCACTTTTCTCAAGCGCATTCCAATAAGATCCCGAACAATCGAAACCTTGACACCCGAGAAGAATGCTGTAACCCACAGTCCTAATGGTACGAAATAGAAAAAAGTAAAAACTGCAGCAATAATCGCAACTATTACTCCAACTCCAAAATATGCTTCCATGATTATCTTTAGTATTTAATTAATGTTTTGAAAAATTCTGTATCTAAGTTAANNTCTTTAGATCAATTGTATTTGTTGTCGACTAAATTTAGCGAGTTCAATCAACCCTGCTAACCATAACCCGACTAGAGGCTGTATCCACTACTTTTACTCTGGCACCCTTTTCGATAAAATCACCAACTGTCACTACATCAACCCTTCGATCATCGATCAAAACAGTACCTGCAGGTCTCAACGATGTCATAGCAACACCTTCAAGCCCGATCAGATCATCTTGAGATGGCGATGATGTATATCCATGCTCACGATCAGTTGAATCGGCAAGGATTAATTTACTAAACAGTTTATTTTGGGGCATATAACGTATCATTGAAGCAATCATACCAATTCCAAGAATCAGTGTAATCGCCATGGTCCAAATTGCTTGTGAAATCTGATGTAACTCAGGGTAAGAAAATCCAACATTACC
>DLXM01000376.1 GCA_003448835.1 Bacteroidota bacterium
GCGCTATCACGAGGCCGGTGATGATTGCGAGCCGGATGGGGTTCATACCGGGAGGTGGGTTTCGATGGGTAATGAAGGTGGTGGAGGTGGCGGGACAGGGGTTTCGCGGAGGGTTAGGTGTTGGGAAGTTTATGTGAATGAGGGATAGGGCAGGTTTACGAGCCCGAGCCGGGGGTCGCCTTCTTCATTTTCCTGGTGGGCCGGGTTCCTTGGTCCTGGGCGGGTTTTGCCGGTTTTTTTCCGGGGCTGCCGTTTTTTTCCCACATCGGTAACAGAGGGTATTGCTATCCGGCAGTGGGGTCCCGCGGTCGGGGCAGAAGTGTATGGGAGTGGATCGGTGGAGTGGGGGGATGAGGGATGGGCTGTGGGTTTTTTAATTTTTTTCCTCTTTCCAATCGGAATACGGTAGAAAAAAGACCATCGCGACCAGTTGAATCGATGGGGCTCATAGTAGAAGTTGATATATAGACATTTGTAATATGTGATATTATGGGCGATTCAACGGAATACAATTTACAATTTGAAAAAATAAAATCAGAAGAAGAGGATTCACACATAACGTTACCAGATTACCAAATATTATCTTATCCTGCAGATTTTACGGTTGAAGTTTTAAATAATAAAATGGTTAGCGGGGATATCGAAGTTCGTCCATATCAAAGGCGGTACATTTGGAAACAATACCAAGCGACACGATTAATTGAATCGTTTTTAGTTGGTTTGCCGGTTCCCCCAATTTTCCTTTATACTGATCCGGTAACTGAAAAATTCAATGTAATTGATGGTCAACAAAGATTACGAACAATTCAATATTTTATTGAAGGTCACTTTGGAAGTGAGCAAAAAGGAAAAGCAACAATTTTTCGATTAAAAGAATTGAGTGAAAAAAGTCGATGGTATAATAAAACATATCAAGAATTATCTGGAGAAGACAAAAGAAAGTTATTAAATTGTGTTTTAAGAGCAATAATTGTAAAACAACTCGATCCCAAAAATGATACTAGTATCTACCATATTTTTGAGCGATTAAACACTGGTGGAACATTACTAACAAATGAAGAAATACGCAACAGTATCTACAATGGTAAATTTAACGATTTATTGAAAAAATTAAACAAGAATGAAAATTGGAAATTATTGATCGGAAAACCATTGGATGATAGTAGGCAAAAGGACATTGAGTTGATTTTAAGGTTTATTTCATTATATTACAACGGACAAAATTATGAAAAACCATTAAAAGATTTTATGACTATCTTTATGTCAAAAAATCGTAATCCCTCGGATGATTTCCTTAGTGAAATTGAAACAATTTTTAACACAACTTGTGAAAAAATTTATACTCATCTTGGGGGTAAACCATTCAAAATAAAATCGGGTCTTAATCCTGCAGCATTGGATTCAATAATGGTTAGTTTCGCAAAAAATTTGAACGATATCCCTTCAGATATTAAAGAAAGATATCAAAATTTAGTTGCGAATGATACGTATAAATTACTTATCAGAAATGCAACAACTGATGAGACCACAATGAATAATCGCATGAATTTGGCTGATGAAATTTTATTCCACTAATTATGAAAGATAATGAAATTGACTTCACGATTAAAACATGCGAAGCTCATTTAAAAGCAGTTAACAATCCTGAAAAAGCACTTATTGAGTTGTATTTAACTCGATATCTGCTTGTGTTTATAGTAAATAAATTCGAAAATAGAATAAATCAGATTATTCTCAAACATGTTCAATGTAATCAGGGTGGTCATAAAATAAATCATTATTTTGACAAGAAAACGAAAAATGAATATAAAGGCAAAACTACCTCTAAACTATGTGCATATTTAGAAGTTTTTGGAGAGGAATATAGTAAAGCATTTGACAAAAAGACTCATCTCAAAGGTAATGAACTATCCGTTTCTCATTATAACAGTATAATCGCGAATCGTCATGGTACTGCCCATGCAACTCAATCGAAATTAAAATTCGATGATGTAGTTAGGTACTATAAAGAAGCACATAAGGTTCTTGATTTGCTTGACGCTTCTTTGAGATAAACCGTAGTGGAAGGATCTTCATTCCTTTACCGCTATTCGAGCCCCGAAAACTTTTTTTTAACTTCACATTCACTTTCACGCTTCAACGTCAAATTGTTATTATATCCAACTTTCTGATATCTACAAAGGAAAAAAAAAGAAGAGGATTTGATGGATCAGTAACGGCCGATATTGTGTTTCAGAGAATTTAACTTCGTTCAAAATAGATGATTGAGATGAGATTGTCGTGAAGGGATTTGTTCCAACCCCAAGTGCAATTGTCGATTTAATGGTGGAAAAGTTATTTTTAGAGGCCTCACCCTATGAAACTGATACTGTATTAGATCCCGGATGTGGTGAGGGGGCGTTCATTGAAGGAATCATTAGATGGTGTAAACGCACTTCAACACCAATGCCTGAAATTATCGGAATAGATTCTGATCCAAAACATATACCAATCGCCCGTAATAAATTCAAAAAATATTCGAATATTACGATTCGAAATGAAGATTTTTTAACGAAAAATCCAGGACAGTTCAATTACATTATCGGGAATCCCCCATATGTGCCAATTACAAAATTATCAGAAATGGAGAAGGTTGTTTATAGGGCCCTCTTTAAAAGTGCTCAACAAAGGTTTGATTTATATCTTTTATTCTTTGAGCAGGCACTAAAAAGTTTAAAAAATAATGGTAAATTAGTGTTCATTACTCCGGAAAAATTCTTATATGTAAAATCAGCGACAAATCTTCGTACTCTTCTAAACCACGAATCAGTTATTGAGATCCAAATGATTCATGAACAATCTTTCAGAGATTTAACGACATACCCAACAATTACTTCTGTAATTAATTCCCCCCCTTTATCTCCAACGAGAGTTATTCTCCGAGATGACACTATAAAAAATATCGAGTTGTCAAAAAAAGGTGAGTCTTGGCTTCCAATTATTCATGGGAGATCTAAGGATGCAGGCGGAAAAAAATTAAAAGATTTCTGTATTCGTATCAGTTGTGGGGTAGCAACCGGTGCAGATTCAATTTTTATCAAGAAAAAAAATCTGATGGATAAAGCATTGGTAAAGTTTTCATATCCAACAATCTCTGGTAAACAGTTGACCTCTCAAAAAGATTCTATTCAATCAGATGATGTAATGCTTGTACCATATAACAACAAAGGAGAATTACTCAACGAAGAGAAGTTGGGAGCATTGCGGGATTATTTGATTGAAGAAAAAAATTATTCAAGGTTAATCGCTCGCACTTGTTATAGAAAAAAGCCTTGGTATGCATATCACGAGACACCACCTCTCAAGGATATCCTCAAACCAAAAATTTTATGCAAAGACATTACTGCAAAACCCAAATTCTGGATTGACAGAGAAGGCGTTATTGTCCCTCGTCATTCTGTTTACTATCTCGTTCCAGAAGATGTATCTCAACTCGATGAGATTTGTGCTCAATTAAATTCAAACAACATAACGAAATGGTTAGAACAGCATTGTCAAAGAGCTTCAAATGGTTTTATCCGGCTACAAAGTGAAATTTTAAAACAAATTCCAATTTCTGATCTTTAACAAATATTGATAATGAAAATTACAAGTCTTTTTTTATGATGGAGAGGTAATCAGAGATTATATCGATATTTGAGGTTTTAATGCCAAATCCTTTTGATGCAATAATTGATGAAATGATTGTACAAGGATATCATAATCAACGTAAGGAAATTCATTCAGATCGGGTAGGATTGGGAATTCAGAACGATTTGTTAAAGCAATGCCGCGAATATCGTGAAGATACAGAAAATGGAGTTATAAAAAGTTGGATAAATACTCACACCCCTGGTGCGAGAGGTCGTAAAATCGATTTATTTGTTGGCGCCCCAACTCCTGCCGGGCAACCAGATATTCACACTGTTAGGCTTGTAATTGAAAATAAATCGGTTATTACGGCACATAGAAATGTATATGCCAGATATGACGACCTCAAAGGAACAATGGAAGCAATTCATTCAGAGCGTCCTGAAACAATACGAATCGCTACAATTTTAGTGGGCACTGCAACCAGATTTTTAAATGTAGCTGATAGAATCAAAACAATTTTTCCACGACAGTGGGCCCAAATCCAACCTCGTTTATTGTCAGGAGATGAAACATTATGGGATGATTTTCCCTCGGCAATTAGTAAGAATAAAGAGAATGAACCCGCAACTACCATCAGAAAATTAAGAGATCTCGGGGTAAGAGAGGCTGGACAAACCCATAGTTTAGGTTATGATTTCATTTTGATTGTTCCTGTTTTTATTGATAACGTAAATCAACCCCGTATCGCTCGACAAAATCCCTTCGGGATAGATGTTGATGCAGATTACAATTTGATGCTATCTCGAATTTGTACAGCATATCATGTACGATGGCATATGTGAAATATCGCGTTTTGGAAATAAACCCCCCTGTTTTCCGGCCGAGATCAGGAAAATTATCCTATATATTCCAATTTTTTTCGATTTTAAAAAAGGAGAATGTTTAGGAAAGGGTTTTTGAAAAATTTATTATCGGATTGATTAAGTGCGATTCTTTCTGAGGATCGATGCCATTAATTTCAAGGGTCCACATTGCTTCGCCGACTTTTTTGAATGAATCAACCCGTGGAATATTAAGATACGCCTCAATGTTGTTTGGTACTTGAACAATTTGGAAAGTGGAAGTGTTTGTTGCGGATTGAATAGCAGCATTCATTTTAATATGGTCGGCTGAACGGTTTTCATCGTCATCGTGAATCACGATGTGTTTTAGATTTAAATCACCAAATAGTTCCATAAAATATGGAATGAATCCTTTTCCACCACAATCAAAGACGGTAATTGCTAAAGGGTAATAATTAGAATAATTTTTCGAAATCAACCATTGAAGTATCGCTTTTTCTGTATTCCCTTCAACTAACAATACAATGTCAGAAAAGAATGCGGCATTTCGATCAGCATTTAACCACCATTGAAACCGAAATTTTCGTTGAATATCCGGAGTCTGAATTTTTGCTAAAAAACCATTCGAAACGTTGAAAATTTTTGTATTGTCACTTTTAATCACAGTATGTATAGATCCAAGATCATTATTTGCTTCATCAAGGAAAACAGGGGAATGGCTGGATACAAGAATTTGGATATTGGAATCGCTAATTAGTGTTTTTAAATCCTTAAAGAGCATTTTTTGTTGTGGGGGATGAAGGAAAATTTCAGGTTCTTCAAATACAAGGATTTGGACAGAGGATCGGAATGTTTTTTTCGGATCACCTTTAATTTTCTTTTTTCTTTCGTTTTCCGCCCATAATTTAATTAGTGACATTAATAAGGCTCGCTGTAATCCATGACCTTTCGAACTTGGTGGCATGGCAATCCCATCCGATTCAATTAATTTTAATTCTGCAGATTGTTGAGAGAACTTATCAGGATCTAAAGGTTCAAGATCGATTGAAACTTCACAACTCCATGCAGCAAGCTCTTCCTTTAATGTGGCTTCCACCTCTGCAAAACAATTATAATTTCTGTTCTCTCTAGTTCCACAATCCGTTCCTTTTAAGGAATTTGAAAGTAATCGGATAGCTTCACTTAATTTAATAAACTCCTTTTTTTTGGATATCGAGTCCCCAATTATTTCTTTCAACATTTTTGCAAAGGTTGCCGAGCCTTGGGTTTTTGTTTCATCCTGAATATCCTTTAATGCAGGGATATAGATTATTCCTCCCAATTTTGTTTTTGATACGTTTTTTGCTCCGAAAAAGGATGTTGTGTCATCTAATTTTTTTTGACCATTCACATCGAGAATGTAGCCATAATAGTCACCTTTAAAATCAGTTATTTGGGCGATCCTTCTTACGCGGAATCGACGATCTCCTAAATTATACTTTTGAGGGAGATCTGAAATCTCTGAGTCGTCCTCAGCTTGATACTCAACTTCAATCCAAAGTTCGTCTTCAGTTTTTTTGGGAGTTCGAAAAAATGCTTCGGGGGACAATTTTTTTTCATCAAAATAAAATAAAACAGCATCAAGAATATTTGATTTTCCAGCATTATTTTTTCCAACTAAAATATTGTAATTCTTACAATCAATTTGTGCATCCTTTATTGATTTAAAATTATGAATTTGAATTTGAGTAATCTGCATTATACACACCTTACTTTTTTTATTCTTTTCAACTTTATACTCGTATCGATAATGAACTCGACATTACCGTGACCCCGAACCGGTACGACACAGAACAAAACGAGCAGGCCTGGCATGTCATCAGCCCGGAATCAACTCGGGAGCATTCCCAACCTCAATCCCATACACGGAACTGTAATAGTTCCGGAAGATCTCCTTATCAGTCAGCGAACGGATTACCCCCGGCTCGGGTTCGCTTCCCCGGTCTGCCCCCCCTCCTCTTTATCCCCGATCGCCCCCAATAAACGCATAATGAAATCCCTCTACCACGCCCTCGCCCTCTTCCTCGTACTCGCAGCCCTCCTGTACCTCACCG
>DLXM01000075.1 GCA_003448835.1 Bacteroidota bacterium
GCTTTTGTAAGTTACAAGCACTTATGGGCTAGTGGTGTGGTCAAGTGGCTGAAGTCACACTGATCAGTGTTCGATTCTTTGTTGGGTCTTTTTTTTTCTTGCTCTTACTGTCTTGATTTTAACGCTTTTTTATTTTGTAAGAGTTTGATTTTTATATAATACGATAATCTAAATAATCTTTGGTGTTTGCGAGCTGAAATAATCATGGAATTTACACGGAATGTCATTTCGATGTGTCCTTTTATATAATAGAACTACAGGGGTGCCTTTAGAAGTGTTTGATCATGTCGAGTGACTCGCTGATGGATTCCACGGCTGATCTGCTTGCTGATGTAAGCTTGGGAAGCGATCTTCCAAATTCTGACGCTAGTATGGAGGAACCAAACCTTTTTCCTTGTGACAGGGAGGACTGTGACTTTGTTGGTGAAACCGAAAACTCGCTGAAAGATCACAAGAAAGGGGTTCATCAAACCGTTGCAAAGTTGAAGAACAGTCGTGGTCAAAGTACGTGCATCTAAAAATGAAACAAAATTTCATGTTTTCTAGCTTTTGTTATTGATCGAAATCGTGATGGTCAATTTTATTGTCGTTGTGGAGTGTATCATCATCATCATCCCAAAAACCTGCAAAATCACTTCAAGAACTGTCGTACCTGTAACATGTTTTTCTTTAATCGGCACACTCTTATTCTATTGCATAGATACGACTTTCAATTCCGTTCTACCTAGAAATGAATATGGTGGTGATGATTTGCAAACTTTACGGACTGATGCTGATCCCGTAGAATCTGATGATTCTGGTGAAGATGAAAATGAAGATCAAGATGAAAACGGGCATGAAAATGAAGATCAAGGTGATGAAGAAGAGGATCAGGTTGAAGGTGATTCGGATATTGTCCCTGTTGTCGGTGATTATATTGTTGTAAATGTTCGGCATCATTTGGTGATTTGTCGCTTTTGTGAGTACGCTTTGCTGCCCACTTTGAGAGGCCTAAAAGCTCACTTCAAAAAGACTCATCCATCAAGGCAAAGTATTCCTGATGACACAATTCAGCAGGTGTTGGATGTTGATCCTTTGGTAAGTCAAGAAGCCTTCGACGCGACTGTTCCTGCAAACGGTCCTCCTGTTGAAGGTCTGCGTGTCAATCGTGGGTTCGGCTGCAGTCGTTGTACATATTTCTGTACTTCTGTCAAAACCTTCAAACGGCATTTTATAAGAACCCATGAGATGGCATTGTTTAACCACCTCGTAAACGACTATCGATGCAAATTTCAGAGCTTTAGTTACCGTCCTAGGCGTTTCCGTCCATTTCGTGTTGTCGTAGATCCTGAAACGGATTCAATTGAACCCACCGAATTTGATGGTCCTTTGACCTACGATAGCGTTTTCAGAAGACGACGTGCGGTTCGCGGTGTCCGCGGCCATCGATTTGTTCCGTCTTTCTTCACTACATCCAAGTGGATGGATATTTTGGATGAGCTTCGGCCAGAATTGCAACATTATTCTGGGGAATCGCAAAATCCGCGTTTGGAAAATTTGGTGCATCGAATTTTTGACGACGGAACGGAACTATCGGCAACGACGGTTAGATTAAACCGCCGTTTAAAACCGGAAGATGAACATTTTGAAACACTTCGGGAAGACGCAAGTGCGGATGAGTATAAGGCCACAGCGGTGAGGCTGGTTACTCTGATGTTGCAGTTGGCGACAAATAAATTCCGTGACCGGTTCGAGACAAGTCAAACTGAATTAATGGCGTTTCTTAGAAGAGGCGATGGTGTGGATGAACACAGCTTAAAGTCTTTTCTGAGGGGTGAATTCTTCACAAGAACGCCTGGTTTTTTTTCGACCAAAGATAGTTTGCTCTTGGTTGCTCTGATGTTGCTGAATGTGCGAGTTGGTGGAGAATTTTATGATACAGCCAATATTTCCAGAAGAGTTGCCCAGACCATGTATTTCGCTCGAATGCTTGGTATTGTGCTCATCCGAGATGATTGCATTGGTTTGGAATCGATTGAATCTCGAATTGCCCGCGAAGAATCGATTTTACACTTTTTTGACATGAAAAACAATAGTCATTTAAGCATGGTATACGACACTTTTGGACTACTAAAGAAATTCAAAGCGGATCACAGACCGCCAAAAGTTACTTGGGACCATAGGAGTCCTGGAAACGTCGTCTTTGCTGAAAATATACGCATAACGTTATCTGATCTGAAACTAGCGGCTCGCAAGTCAGTGGAAGAATTGGAAGAAAAAGTTGTGTCGTTTTTGGATGGTTTTCGATTTACCGTACCGGAAACTATTCATGACAATTTTCACAATAACAGTCCTGGATATTCTTTCGCAGAAGACCAAGCAAATAATTTTTATCCTGATCAAGTAAGGTTCATGAGCTATCTGAATCATCGTTGTCGTGGAAATCGGTCTGGATTGAAACCGAAACTTGCCCAATGGCCGGCTCTCAACAAATCCTTGTATGCTGCGTTTCATTTGTTGTATGGATATCCAGCAAGAGGGACCGAAGACCACACGGCCCAGTGTGAGAACAGTGAAGAAGGGGTGTNNTGTTGAGAAATCTGTTTATTTTCGGGGAATATCTTGCCTTTATCCCTTTGCACAACAAAGGCAATAATGTGTCTGGAACGGACAAGCCTATCCCTCGTTTCCTTCCAAAAGTAATCCGTGACTTGTACATAATCTACATGGTATTGATCAAGCCTACGATGCTGGAAATTACGTTATGGGATCGACCTGATTTCGACTTTACGCAATATAATATGCTTTTCTTTTCCGCACGGGGATTTGCTGACGTTCAGGTCGTAAGGGATTCATTTAGGAGTTTCTTTCAGCGAACAACATCCAAAAATCTCAGTTTCCTCAATTTCCGCCAGGTGGTCGATTGTTTCGCTGGATATCATTTGAAAAATATGATACCGCCTGATACTTATCGAATGTTGTCCGATCAAGCCGGTCATTCGATTTGGACCGCAAGCGAGAACTATGGAGATCGTTCTACCTCGGTTGGAGGAGTAACTCCCGATTTAATGACAAAAAACACGACTTTATCGGATGCTTGGTGGAGACTTATGGATATCGTTGATATTTCAAGTACCGACAACAGAATCACAGCAACCGTAAGTGACTCACGACCAAATATTGCTGCCGCCCCAAATGAAGTTGAAAATGTTAGTACTAATAATGGAATCACTCAACTCCCCATTGGTTTGAATCGTAATGTTGCCCAATTTACCAGTGATGTAAATCGTGATGATACTCTGTCCCAAAATGATGCTGAGCCATTGAGAATATCCGAAAATTCTCGGCCCGAAACGTACTTCAACAGCGTTAGTTGGCAACGAAATCTTATGTCGTATCCCGATATTATACATTCGCCATATCCGCTTGAAGGCGTTTTCGCGGTTCAGGATGGTATGCGTCGTCTTGAAGGGACAGATTCCTTCACATGTCCAGAACAGCTGGAAGCTTCGTTAGCAGTTAGAGCTAATGACAGAGATGTTTTGGTAATTTTACCGACGGGGAAAGGTAAGACGTCTGTTGTGCTTGTTAATGTCATCTTGGAACAAAGAACGACGGTTTTTATTGTCCCGCTTTTGTCGATTCAAGAAACGGTGAGAATGAAATGTGCAGAGAAAGGCATTCCAGTAATGGTATGGAATGGACAAACACATTTCAATAACGAGAAGTTGGTGATTGTTACTGTTGAACGTGCGACTTCTGATGATTTCATAAGTTTACTCTCGTTGTTGCAGGCTCAAGGGCGATTACAGAGAATAGTCGTTGATGAAGTCCATCTTGTTCTCCTATGGCAAGACTTTCGAGACAAGTAAGCATCATAATAAGCTATAATGTTTTTTAGTGAATTTATTATCTATTTAGGTATGATAACTTGAAGAAGCTTTCGTCATTGAGAGTTCCCTTGGTTCTATTGTCGGCAACGGTTCCAGCTATGTACGAACATTACCTGCGCAACCACTTTAAGTCAAACAATATGCAAGTCGTCAGACACTTTGCATTGAGAAAGGAAGTCGGTTATGAAACTTTGGAATTGAATAACAAGCAAGAGATGATCACAACAATGATTTCAATGATTGATGAATCAACTGGACTTGTGTTGGTGTACTGCCGCTACACTGGATCGGCGATGTCTTTGTTAAGTGCGATTCGTTCAAGAAGACGTGATACCATCAGTTGTGCTTTATATCACGGGCAGTTATCTTTGCTGGAGAAGGAAAACGTGATGACCCAAATACAACAGGGAAGTTTAAAGGTTTTAGTCTCGACTTTGGCTTTTGGATTGGGCGTTGATTTAAATCAAGTGACCAAAGTCATCGCCGTCGGAAAATTTGATTCCCTATTGGACATTGTTCAA
>DLXM01000388.1 GCA_003448835.1 Bacteroidota bacterium
TTCTGCCTCCCTTATCCAAATATTTCCTGCTGACTTCCCCAAGTTTGATAAAAGCGATCTCACCATCATAGACCTCAATGGCTATCTTACCAAACCCACCCTTAGCACGAATGATCTCCAAGTAATCACAAATATCCGCCAACTGCTCGCATGTGAATGGATTTTCAGACAGATAAGCGGCGCGGGGTTCAGTCATCGTTGACTTCATCTCCCTCGTCTATAATAATTTTTTCTAACGTTGGGATAACATGATCCGGCACAGTATGACCAGCTTTTATGTGTTTTTTCAAGTGAGCAATCATTCCTGAGTAAGTACTAAATCGCGGGTCAGGGTCAGTCATCGGAAGAAATATGCACCCAGCACATACAATCCCGCCAAATTCATGCTCATAAACATACACATCACTTTTCGGTATTGTAATCTCTCCGATTTTATAATCTTCCTTTGCAAATCTACAATAACTCATTTTGCATCCTTTATCCACATAAACGCTTTTTGCAGTTGGGTAGCCACTCGTTCCTCATGATGTATCCCATCCTCACGCATCTCGTTTATAAAAATGTGCATCAGCTCATGAACTATCGTTCTCTCTATGTCCGATTTTTTTAATTTACGGATTTTCTCCATCCCAAAGGTGATAGTTGCTTCCTGATAACGCCAATCACATTCGCATAAAGCGGCTGTATCATATCCGCCATGATTCATCTTGATAACTTCTTCCCAATCAAAATTTATCTTCCAATAACCAAGCCCTGTATGTGTTACCCACCAGCTCAACCTTTCTCGGATGAAGTTTTTTAGCTTTTTGTCAGTCATACCAAATGCCACCATCTAAACTTTTTCAGCCATTCAAACTCATCCTGCGAATACGGCTCACATCCGCGTTTATTATGCGTGTTGCCGTTGTAGAATACCCACCTGTCCCATGCGTTCTGTGGCTCTCGCCAGTCATCATGATAAGTCCTGAAGATGTAATTTGATTCCATGACGTGCGCCATAATGGATTCGATGCGGTGACAGTAGTTATGTATCATTTCCTTCAAGCCGCGATTGTAATTGAAGCCCATGACGATAACAGGTTTTATCGTCATTTCAAGCGGGGGAGCGTTCAGCCAGTATGCGCCTTTACCGACCATGCGAGATTCATAGAATCCGAAGTAAGGACCGCCAAACAGCCAGATCTCGTCATACCCCTGTGCAATCACCCGCTTATAGTCAATAATCGCCAGCTGACCGTTTGCGCCTTTTATCGCTTTTCGCGGGTCTCTCATGACCTCGTTGTACAGATCTGGGGTGTACTGCTGGTCTGCGTCAAGGACAGGAAATACTCCATGATACTGGATACTCTTAGCGTAGTAATACTTACCGTATTGTTTCAGCAATAGCATATACTTCGTCATCAGGTTAATAGGCTCGTCAGCCCATGCGTCCTCAATCGGTTTATAGATTTTTACCAGAACGTTGCGGACTGGTCTAAACCATCGTCTTATTACATCATAGGCTCTCATTTCACCTCACTCATAACCTGTTTGTGTTCATCTATAATCTTGTCTAATTTGCGCCTTAGCGTTTTAGCCTCCCCGTAAGTTAAATCTGGCATAGCAAATTTCATTGCAATCACTGCCAACCTCTCCGCATCCTCTTTCAACATATCGATTTTTCGGCGTGCGTCAAGAAGTTCGGATAATGCCAATTTATATTCAGGATATGGATAGCGTTCCGCCTGCCCATCATACAGTTTGACAAACATCATACTGGCAGTAAATTTAATCAATTCTTTCAACCGTTCATCACTTATCATTTCCATACCTCCATTGCCAGTAAGTAAAACAATAAACTATTCACGCTCAACAACCACTCGTACCCATCCACGAAACAGCTGAACACGCAACATATAAACTTTGCCATTAGCAGGACAGGGACAAGGGGGGTCATAGATAACCCCGTAACTCTCTCAAAACATCTTGGTCGTCAAAATAAATCTCGTCAGCCAGATAACACGTACCAGAATACTTTTTGCGAATATTTTTCCTCACTCTACACGGTACAACTATTCGCTTCTCTTTGTTTTTGAAACGAGTGCCCAAAAACCTTTCTGTCTCTTCTTTGCTTAGTAAAAAATGAAACCCAGATAGGTAATTCTTTTTTGTCTTGTGGCTTCCATCAGAGACTAACTTCTTGTCTGCTTTTATCCATTCGTTATACGGAAAAACCCTCTTTCCCCTCACCCCGTGAAAAAGAGGCTTGATTTTGTTGCCATCTATTTCAACTATTCGATAAGCATTTATTTCTTTCATGTCAGCCCCTTCAACTCTAAAAACAATTCCGCCTTCGCCTGTTCATCGTCTGTCAGCAGTATCTCCATTGCTTTTTTCAGGGCGGTGCGGAGTTCGTCTTCTATGGGGCGGGTGTTCCATGCCCGTATAGCCAATCGCGCATCCTTGTATTCATGAATATCAGCACATCCACAATTCTCATTACTGCACCAACAAAAATATTCCATCGAATATTTTTCCTGCTCTAATTCGGCAGGACTTCCACAAAATGGACATGGTTTTAGTTCTTCACTCATTTGTCCTCCAATTCTGGAAAATGCTTTCTAAAGATTGTTAATGTATGCAATAGTCCTTTTCGATAACTCAAATCAGTTTCTAAAATAGATGTTTCTACCTCACATTTAGCTTCATACAATCGGCGCAGTAAATCGTCATAACTATTGCGCAGATATTCAATAACTATTCCACTCGCGGCGTTATTCACCCAAACAATATCATCGGATTTTTTTACTAAAGTTAAGCACGTGATCAAATCTCTGTTCAAGTCCCACAACAAACCTTCTACTGGCTGGTCAAAACAGATATTTTTTAGGTCGGCTTCCATGAAAGTATCAATGCTAAAGTAAATTAACCTTCCGTCTTTCTGTTTAGAAAGTATTAAATCTGCAAGTTCTTTCTTTTTTAATTCGTTCTCTTTCTTATCAACCGCTTCTCCATTCGGCTCATTCGCTTTATCCACCATTTCAGGACTGCCACAGTGCGGGCATACATAAATACCCCGCACGTTATCATCGTCCTGTTCGCAATATTCACACGTCATCTTACACCTGCTACAGTTATCAGCACCACAAGCGCAAGTAACCAGATCGCCATGCACGAAACTGACAAAAATATGGCTATCCAGCCAAGCGCAACTGGACTTACATCATTATGGTAATAGTCGTCTTTTTTCATGCTCTCACCGCCATAAGTGCTGCTTCACAGATAGCGCGGGCAATATTGTCGTTATCACTATGACCAATCAAATCGTCTGTAGTAATATTCTCAATCTCTACAAACACCTCTCCGTCATGGTATGTGCCACATGCAAAATGATAAATTCTTTCATTTTTTGTTTGCAACTTTTTGACCGCCTCAAACGCCTGATTTAGGTCGGAGGTTGGGTTCCAATTATTTATCAATTCATCCGTGCCGTCTGTTCCTATGTTTTTCCAAAAGAAACCCATGCTTTTATGCCACCCCATCACCTCAATAGCAGCAGCTTCGTTCAACTCATCGTCAGTCAGGTCTTTGATTTCTTTCATTTTTGCCTCCATGTTTTTATCAAAATCCACACGCCAACCAGTAACAACAACACCGCCTCGATAATAAAAATTGCAAGCACAATGTTCATCTATCCCTCCCAAACCACCACGCAAAAAGTCCAGCAAACATCATGCCTACCATAACAGCATAGGCTACCAGTATCGTTATCTGTTCAGTTGTCATTAGTCCTCCGCAAAAACTGCTATTACACATATCGCCAGTAAAGCCAGGATAATCAGTCCAAATGCTATTTCAGCCATTAGTCAAATCCACTTCTTTCCAATCCAAATAATCCATAATTTCTTTTTTAGCTTCCTCGAAACCATAGCAGACAACCGCCAAGTAACCTACTCCAAGCAGTCTTTGGATCCATTCGTTCTGACTCTTAGTTGTGCGATTTTTTCCTGCTTTCATTTCGATAAAAAGACCATGAAAACCATCACGAGGACAGGCAAGAAGAATGTCCGGCACTCCCGCCTTCACCCCTTCAGCTTTCATCTTGGCCGCAACTGCCTTGTGTCTATGGCCGCCGTTAGGTATATGAAACATTAGTTTCAACTCCGGGATCCGCTCGTCATTCAGCGACGCCCATTGAAATAATGCAACCTGCTCAAGGTGTTCTGGATTGTTCATACTGGATACTCCTCCCAAATTTGCCCATCAAGTTCTGGCATTTTTAACAGCTGGCCGTTAATACGTGCTTGCTTTAAGAAAAATGGCACACCGGCTGATTGACATTGATTTTTCAAATCACGCGCCCAGCACATATCAAACGGACGCGCACCATGTCCAGATTCGGCACCGCAGATAACCCAAGATATACCGTTACTTTCTAATCCTCTACTTAGCGGATAATCGCCAACCCCGCCACCAGAAACATAAACTGATAACGCTCCAGCTTGAACCAAATCAATTTTTTCCAGCATCGGTTCAACGCTGACAAATCGCACAACCGCCGGAGTTTGCAGAAGAATTGGAATGCGCTCGTCTGCCATTTCTTGATTTTCCGCTGATACACCAAGCCAAACGTGCGATTGAACGCACTCATGGTGTCCATTCATAAACTCCAACATCCGCGCAGGTCGTTTGGTCAATATCATGTAGGTATGTTGTCTGGCGTTCAGTGCCATTGTGTAAAATACCTGTTCAATAAAATCATCTGGTACATCCGTGTGAAATAAATCCGACATAGAACACACAAAAATTTTTTTTGGCTTTTTCCACATTGACGGGTCGGCTAATCGTTCCGGATGACACCACACTTTTTCAAATGGACGATTCCAAAACCGTTTTGCTATCCGTTCAGCGTAACAGTTTTTACAGCCATCGCTTATTTTTGTGCATCCAGTTACCGGATTCCAGCTATAATCTGTCCATTCAATTTTTGTTTTAGTCATCAATATCCAGCCCTCGCTTTTTTATATGTTTCATGATTATCAAAAAATGTGATGCGCTGCCTAATTAATTTGTATTTTGTGCTCTTTTTTGTCATGTCGTAATCCTGCAATATCCTGTGCATCTTATAAAAATTTATTCCGGCACATTCACAGAACAATGCGCCTTCTTCGCTTCTCAGCCATGTCATTATTTCTTCAAACCGCCCTTCATCTCTAACAGCCAGCAGTTCATGTATAGCTCTCTTGATCGTTGCAGCTGCCAATTTTCTATAAGGATCTTCGTAACAAGGTCCTTGTGCACCTGTTAGTGTGTGTCCAGAAATTGATTCTCTAAACATGATCAGTCCTTGTAGGGTGTGCGATAAGATAGGTCTCTTTCCAAGCACTTAAACGCCGGAAAACCATCATCACGGATAAGCACAACATACCTATCTGGTACATCTTCTCTGAATTTTGAAAAATAAAGTTTGACTTTGTTATCACTATCACCTTCGATCAAAAACATGGCTATGTCTGTGTCATAAGCTATCTGTGCTGATCCACGGATCCCTGACAAATTAGGCGTTTGACTGTCCATTTCCGATTTTGTCATACTGTGGATCACCAGACCGGTTAACTCCAGATCTTTGCAGATGTTTTTCAGTGATTTGCTGATATAGGCCAAACGTTCATGGTCATCCTTCCCATAACGGTCCTGCAGGAGATACAGGTAATCGACAACAAACCACTTGATATGGTGCATGGCTTTCAGCCTGGATAAATCTGCTCTCAGGCTTGCAGTAGTCCAGCTGGTGTCGTCTGATAAGTAAATCGGAAGATTTTCAAAAGCACTTATGGCCGCCGTGATGTGATCCCATTCGCCATCTGAAAGATTTCCGCTTCTGATGTTGCGTGTCTTAACCCGTGCTTCTGTGCTGACAGGGCGGCGCACGGTCTGCACCCGTCCCATTTCCATTT
>DLXM01000046.1 GCA_003448835.1 Bacteroidota bacterium
CCAGATGAACATCCCGCTATTCCATAAAAAATCACCCGATTCCATAAAACTGATAGCTGTTTTAAGATCAGGTTTTTCAGCAAACGTTTTTACCAGGTATACTTTGTCCTGATGGGATTTTTCAAAACTGGATTCATCCATTTGAATGTATCCATAACCTGTTTCCGGGCGATAAGGAGTGATGCCAATGGTTACCAGATTTTTACCACTTTCGGCTTTTTCCAGAGCAGATTCCAGGATTTCTAAAAATCTTTTTGGTCGCGTAATATAATGATCAGCGGGCAACACAATCATGGTTGCATCCGGATCTCTTTCAATAAGTATTGAGGCTGCAGCGGCTACACAAGGAGCGGTATTTTTTGCAACCGGCTCACCAATTACATTCTCGCTTGGCAAGTCAGGGAATTGTGATTGAACTAAATCAACATATTGCTCATTTGTAATGACCAGAATACGTTCAATAGGAATTAGTGGGAGTATTCGGTCGATAGTATTTTGAATCATCGATCGTTCGCCCAACAGATTCAGGAACTGTTTTGGTTTTTGTAAACGGCTGCTTGGCCAAAATCGGGTTCCGGCGCCCCCGGCCATAATCACTGCGTATCTCATGAAAGAATCTTTATCTTGTTAATAGTCAGACAACAAATGTACCGATTTTAACGATTAACTAGAAAAATAATTCGATTTAACGATCAATCTGCGTTTTGTAGGGTAAACGCAATACCTGGTTGCGGGACATTTATACACAAATTATGGATCAATCGGCGTTCTGAAGGGTAAAACTAAAGGTAGAACCTTGGTTTATGATGCTATCTATGATTAACTGTTCGCCATGAGCTTCCAGAATATGCTTGACGATTGACAGCCCTAATCCACTTCCGCCTTTTTCACGTGCTCTGGATTTATCGATTCTGTAAAAGCGTTCTGTAACGCGTGGGATGTCGCGTGGTTCGATACCTAGTCCTGTATCGGTTACCGAAACCAGGGTCTTGGTTGGATTTTTTGGGTAAATCCTGGCTGTAACGGTGACTTGTCCGTTCGGTTTATTGTATTTGATTCCATTTTCGATGAGATTGATCAAAATTTGTCGAAGTTGATTTCGGTCCGCAAGAACCTCAATTTTCGGGTCAATGTTTCCGATTTTCAAAGTTATTGACTCGTTATTCGCTTTGTATTGCAAATTGTCGACGACATCCGAAATGATATCTTTCAACGTGACGGACTGAAGGTCTGATCTCAATTCCCCGGTTTCCAGTTTTGATATTTCCATCAAATCACGCGTCAAAATGTTCAAACGAGTGACATTTCGCATCGCTTTTTCAAGGAAACTTCGGTTAACACGCTCATCATGGAGGGCACCGTCGAGTAAGGTTTCAATAAATCCCTGAATAGCAAAAATGGGTGTTTTGAGTTCGTGAGATATGTCCCCGATGAATTCTTTACGGTAGTTTTCGAGCCGGTTTAATCGTTGTAGTTCTTTTTCGGTTGAGAGAACGGTTTTGTTTAAATCAATTATTACATCATCTAGCTCATCTTTGCGAATGTAGGTTTCTTCGTAGAGCTCCTCGAATTGTTTATTTGCGAGTTGGATCAGAGCTGTTTCAATTCGTGTGATGCGTTTTTGAATGAAATATCTGACAACCTCATAACTAACGATCAAAATTACAATTGTGGCAATAAAAGCATATTGAAACGCGGTAATTTTTGGAATATGTAGCCAAAGCGTGAAAAAAATGATAATAAAAGCCACAAGACTTATTACCAGGGAAATTCGAAAAGCCAGGTAAAAAAAAGCATTATTTCCCGAATTCGTACTCATTCTTTGAAACGATAGCCGACACCCTTAACGGTCTCGATATAATGATCGCCCAGTTTTTCTCGAATTTTTCGGATATGAACATCTACGGTTCTATCAATCACAAAAATGTTATTCCCCCAGACCTCATTCAGAAGTGTCTGGCGGTCCAGAACCTTGCCTTTTCGGCTGACTAAAAATGAAAGCAGCTCGAATTCTTTTCGTGGAAGTTGGAATTCCTGGTCGTTTCGGGTCACGATATAACGCCCACGATCAATCACTAAATCCCCCGCTTGAACAACGGGATCGGTATCGTCGTTATCTGTTATGCGACGAAGAACGGTACGGATTCGGGAAACCAGTTTTGAAGTTGAGATAGGTTTCTGAAGGAAATCATCAGCCCCCATTTCAAGTCCCTCGATTTCAGTTTTTTCATCACTTCGAGCTGTAAGGAAGATAACGGGACGCGATTTAAGGACCGGGTCTTCTTTAAGAACCTGGCAAACCTCAATTCCAGTCATTTTGGGCATCATGATGTCCAGAATGATGAGATCAGGTGAGTGTTTTCGGGCGAGACGGATGCCGTCGTGTCCATTTTCTGCTTTCAGGACATTATAACCTTCCTTTTGGAGGTTGTATTCAATAAGGTCCAGCAGGTCGATTTCGTCGTCTACTATCAGGATGGTTTCTTTAGCCACGTTAGACGGGTTTTGTTACAAAGGCTTAATCTAGACTATAAGGTAGTCAAGCTCAATGTACTAATAAACGGGGGGATGTTAAATAATTGTTATTTTTTGAGGGGAGTGAAGGAGTGAAGGAGTGAAGGAGTGAAGGAGTGAAAAAGGGAAGAGGTGAAGGAGTGAATGGAAGGAATTGTAGGTAGTTCATAAGCACTGCAAGTGCGAATGGAAGGCCAAACACAAGTGTTTGAAAAACACGCAGTCTTTGGACGAACATCGTGAAGGCGCAGCCGAGCGAAATCTTTTGACGAATGGGAGATCAAACACAAGTGCGATAGCACGCGGTCTTTGGTCGTACATCATGGAACAAAGTGGAGTGAACATCGTGAGCGTAGCGAGTGAAGAGGTAAAGGAGTGAGGCTAGCGGTAGAGCAATTGTAGCGCAGAGCGGACAAGTTCGCCGGTTTCGGGTTTTGTGGTTGCAGATGAAATGGATTGTTTTACGGCCTTTTCGGCATCAATTCGCTTGAATCCAAGTGCTTCGAGCGCGGAAATGGCTTCTTGTTCCGGGCCAGATATAGTAACAGACCCCGTTGATCCTGAAGTTTGTGTTCCAGCGGTTCCGATTTTATCTCGTAACTCCAAAACAAGGCGCTCTGCTGTCTTTTTGCCTATTCCCGGAGTTCTGGATAACATTGCGGTGTCCTGACTGCTAATTGCCCGAACTAAATCGTCGGTTATCATGCCACTCATGATGGTAAGTGCTAGTTTTGGACCAATCCCTTTTACTGTGATCAACATTTCAAACAACGATTTATCGTTGCGATTTATAAAACCGAATAAACGTTGTTCTGCTTCAGTAATATGGTGATAGATGTGTAAAAATGTCGTTTCACCAGTGTTTGGGAGGGCTGAATAGGCCTGTGTGCTAATCCCTATTTCATAACCGACACCGGATACATCAACGACAATTCGGTGTGGATGCTTCTCTGCTAAAATCCCATTTAATGATACGATCATGTATGTCCGGTCTCGAGTTTAATTTGTTTAGTTTCAGACTCTAATGTAATCAAAAAGAGAGGGAGAGAAAAAGGTAAAAAAGGGAAGAGGGGAAGGGGGGCAAATCTAACGGGTGCGGTCGGGGTTTTCGGCGACGAATTGTTCCCAGCCGGATTTTGAGTTGTTTTGATGTTGTTTTTTTGAACTTGTGAGCACTTCTTTGTGCGGCTGATTATCGCGCATCATATGACACCAGGCAACAGCTAGTGCATCGGTTGCATCCGGCGGAAATTTAGCTCCATTTAAAGCCAGAACTTTATCCAACATATAGGCTACCTGGTCTTTATTGGCGTTTCCATTCCCGGTTATGGATTTTTTCACCATTTTGGGATAGTATTCATCTATTGAAATCCCATTATTCATTGCTGCTAGCATTGCTGAAGCCTGAGCACGACCCAATTTTAACAATGCCAATGGATCTTTTCCATAAAGCGGGGTTTCAACAGCGCAGGCATCCGGACTAAAGCGCTCGATAAGTTGACTTATATCGTTGTAAATGCTGACTAGTCGATCGGTGTGTTTTTCAATTTTTCCGACTCGAATTACATCACAATAAATCATTTCGTACTTGTTGCCAGATTTTTTCAACACGGCTACGCCCGTGTTACGTGATCCGGGATCGATACCAAGTACAATATTGGCCATTGATTAACCTGTGTGAAAATATTGAAAAGAAGAGGGGGATTCATTAAATATCTGAATCCCCTGAGTTAAATCCGATCAGGATAATCCGTCATCCTGAGAGTATAAACGTGCTAAATCCGCAATCAATTCTTCACTGATTCCGTTTGATGAAAATCCACCATCGTGATAGAGATTCTGCATCGTAACCATTTTGGTCAAATCTGAAAATAGGGTAACACAGTAATCTGCGCAGTCATCTGCAGATGGATTTCCAAGTGGGGATAATTTTTCGGCAAATAAAAACATACCGTCAAAACCCTTAATTCCGGCTCCTGCAGAGGTCATTGTTGGTCCCTGAGAAACTGAATTTACACGGATTTTTTTGGAACCCAATCGGCTACCATAGTTCCTGGAAATGCTTTCCAGCAAAGCTTTAGCATCGTTCATATCAGAATACTTCGAGAAGACTCGTTGAGCTCCGATGTAACTGAGTGAAACAACACTTCCACCGTCGTTTACCAAATCATGAACTTCCGTTGCATAATGCAGGATTTTATGAAGTGAGATAGCTGAGATATCAAGTGACTGCATAAAAAACTTGTAATCCAGGTCTTTGTAATCTTTTTTCTTTCGGATGTTTGGCGACATTCCAATTGCGTGGAGTATAAAATCGACCTTGCCAAATTTTTCTTTTACCTTGACCATCAATGCATCAACTTCTTCCTCACTTGAAACATCACAAGGAATGATTGGAGCGTTACATTCTTCTGAAAGTGCATCGAGCTGGCCGAGTCTTAGTGCAATCGGAGCATTGGAAAGTACAAATTCAGCGCCTTCACGATGGCAAGCCAGCGCAACACGCCAAGCTATGCTTCTCTCGTCGAGTGCCCCGAATATAATTCCTTTTTTACCTTTTAAAAGACCATAACCCTGTGAAGAACTCATAAATAACTCCTGAATGTTGCTTAAAAATGACGTGTATCCTGTGAAATGACGAAACCAATATAAATCGGTAATTGTCACATAATCATTGAATATGCAAGAATAGGTATAGTTTTGGAATTAATCTACACTTTATATGGGATGATTTTGACGATTGTACATGTTCATCAAAATTGAATGTTGATAAATGGTGAATTTCTCGCTATTTTTCTAGACTTTGCTACCAAATCCAAGTTAACTAAAATTCACACATGTTTGACGATTTATCGGGTCGGTTCGGCTCGGCATTCAAATCTCTTTCAGGTCAATCGAAGATCACCGATGTAAACATCGCTGAATCTGTTCGAGAGATTCGTCGTGCGTTGTTGGATGCGGATGTGAATTATGAAGTTGCTCGTGAATTTACCAGAAAAATCAAAGCTGAGGCTGATGGTTCCGGTGTTTTACAAAGCGTATCTCCTGGTCAACAGTTCACTAAGATTGTTTATGACGAGTTGATTTTTACGTTGGGCGGGCAAAAAGAAGAGATTCGTTTTGCGAATGTTCCGCCGACTGTCATTTTGATTGCTGGACTTCAGGGATCGGGTAAGACGACATTTGCAGCTAAGTTGGCGAAGTATCTGAAGGACAAAAAATATATCCCAATGCTTGCTGCTGCGGATGTTTATCGTCCGGCCGCTGTTGAACAGCTTAAAACGCTCGCGGCACAGATTAATGTCCCGGTATTTTCATTAGAGGAGAAAAATGCACTTAAAGTTGCAAAAGAAGCTCTGAATGAAGCCAGAAAACAAGCTTGTAATGTGTTGATTGTTGATACCGCGGGACGTTTACACGTTGATTCGGAAATGATGGATGAGGTTGCAGCGATTAAGGATGCAATTAAACCAAACGAAATTTTGTTTGTTGTTGACTCGATGACGGGTCAGGATGCAGTTAATACTGCCAGAGAATTTAATACCAGAATTGATTTTGATGGTGTGGTTTTGACCAAATTGGATGGTGATACCCGTGGTGGCGCGGCGCTTTCCATTAAAAAAGTTGTAGAAAAGCCGATCAAATTCATTTCGACCGGAGAAAAACTGGATGCATTGTCTGAGTTTTATCCAGACAGGATGGCTCAGCGTATTCTTGGAATGGGTGATGTTGTATCACTTGTTGAAAAGGCGCAGGCACAGTTTGATGAGCAGGAAGCGCGCAAGTTGCAGTCCAAGATTCGAACAGACAGTTTTAATCTGGAAGATTTTTATGAGCAACTGCAGCAGATCAAGAAAATGGGATCGATGCAGGATTTAATGGGTATGATTCCCGGTATGGGAAATGCTTTGAAAAATGTTGAAGTTGGTGATGATACGCTTAAGCCCATTGAAGCCATCATCAATTCGATGACGCCCGAAGAGCGACGTAAACCGGAGTTGCTGAATGGCAACCGAAAGAGACGTATTGCTACCGGGTCGGGTACCACTGTTCGCGACGTTAATGAGCTAATGAAGCAGTTCGAACAGATGAAAAAAATGATGAAAACCATGCAGAAAATGGGCGGAATGGGTCGTGCAATGCACGGACTCAAGAATATGGTCGCCACAAAACGGCGCTAAGCATTATTTAACGAAATAAAACTAACCGTTGTATTAGGAGAACAACTTGGTAAAGATAAGATTACAAAGACACGGACGTATAAGACTTCCATACTATCACATCGTTGTTGCTGATAGCAGGGCGCGTCGCGACGGTCGTATCATTGTGGATTTGGGCCGTTATAGTCCAACTGAACAACCTGCAATGGTAAAAGTTAACACTGATAAAGTGATCGCCTGGATCAATAAAGGTGCACAACCAACTGATACCGTTCGTAGCATCCTCAAAAAAGAAGGTGTTTACCTCCGCATGCACCTCATGCGTTGGGGAAAAACTGAAGAAGAAATCGATACAGCTGTCGCTGAATTCAAAGCTTCAAAATCCAAAGATCAAAGTTCTGCAAGCGAACAGCGTAAAGCAGCTTTGAAACAAGAGGACGAAAAAGTTCAGAAAGCAGATGCTGCTCGTGCTGCTGATGATGCCAAAAAAGCTAAAGAAGCTGAAGCTGCTGCTAAAAAAGCAGAAGCAGAAGCCGCTAAAGCTGCAGAGGCTCCAACAGAAGTGGTAGCTGAAGAATCTGCGTCTGAAGAAGCCGTAGCTGAAGCTGCTCCAACTGAAGAAGTTGTAGCTGAAGCATCGTCCGAAGAAGTTGCGACCGAAGAGCCTGTAGCTGAAGAAACTTCAGAAGAAGCAGCGCCTGACGAAGCGACTGAAGACGACAAAAAAGAAGCTTAATTTTTCAGTAGGTCAACTTGAACGACCAAAATCGAAACCATGAGTAACGATTGGACATCCATTGGATTTATTTCTCGTGCTCACGGTTTAAAAGGTGAAGTCGTTCTTGAGCCGGAATTCGACGATGACGAACTGTATTCAATCGACAGGATCTTTTATTTGGGTAAAATCGGTAGAGATCCGGTTCCTGTTCGCATCGGTGAAATAAAGTTGGTACAAAAAGGTGATCAACTTTCGTTCTTTGTCAAATTTGAACACATCATGGATCGAAGTGATGCAGAAAAAATCAAAGGTTTAACTTTGTTTCTGCCATCAGATGAAGTTGAAGTGGATGAGTACACAGAAGATGATTATGTAGGATATCAGGTTATCCGTGAAGATGGATCCCCAGAAGGTGAAGTTGTCGGTATTCTTGATAATCCAGCGCATATTTTGCTCGAAATACTCGGAGATGAAGGATCGTATTTTATTCCACTTGTGGATGAATATGTTTCTGGAATCGATGAAAAAAATCGGCAACTCATTGTAACTGACGTTTCAGAATTGAAATCCCTAAATGGATGATACGTATTGATCTGATATCGGCTGTACCGGGACTGCTTTCCAGTCCGCTTGAACACAGTATTGTGAAGCGGGCGAAAGATGGAAATTACCTGGAAGTTTTTGTGCACGATCTGCGCGATTACACAACCGATAAACACAGAAAAATCGATGATTATCCATACGGAGGTAGTTCTGGAATGGTTTTATCTGCTCAACCCATATTCGATTGCATTCGAAGCTTACAAGCTGAACGAAAGTATGATGAAGTGATATTTATGGCTCCGGATGGAGAACCATTTACTCAAAAAATAGCGAATCGCTTATCACTTTTGGGAAATATCATCATCCTTTGTGGACACTATAAAGGTGTAGATCAGCGAGTACGTGAAGTATTGATCACCAGAGAAATCAGTTTAGGTGATTTTGTGCTTTCCGGCGGCGAACTCCCGGCACTGGCAATTGTAGATGCAGTTGCCCGACTAATTCCAGGAGTCCTCGGCGATGCTGAAAGTGCCCTCGAAGATTCATTTATGGATGATCTGCTTGGTCCACCGGTTTATACCAGACCACCGGACTTCGAAGGATTAAAAGTACCTGATGTGTTGACTTCCGGAAACCACGCTAATATTAAAAAGTGGGAAACGGATCAGTCACTGGAACGAACAAAGGCTCGTAGACCCGACTTGTATAAAAAGTATTTGAACGAACATTAACAATGCCAAAAGGCTAATCAGTAAAAAAAATGGATAAGATTACATTAGTAGAACAGACCCAAGTTCACGATAACCTACCAAAATTTGGTGTAGGTGATACAGTTAACGTTCACTACCGTGTTCGTGAGGGTGAAAAAGAGCGTATTCAGCAATACGAAGGTGTTGTAATTAGCATGCGTGGATCAAGTGCTAACAAAACTTTCACCGTACGAAAAATTTCAAATAACGTTGGTGTAGAGCGTGTGTTTCCTTTATTCACACCATTTATTGCCAAGCTTGAAATTAAGAAGCATGGTAAAGTTAGAAGAGCTAAGTTGTTCTATATTCGCGAATTACGTGGTAAAGCAGCACGTATTAAAGACAAAAAATAGATCTAATTAACGTTCTCCGCGTTTAGTTTTAACAAAAGGCCGTATCCCAAAAGATGCGGCCTTTTTGTGCTTATGGTCTATTCGTTACTTGAATTGAATTTCAATCTTTTCGGTTGGCGACATTCCTGCATTACGAATGGATATTTGTTGAGCAACTTTTTGTGCTAAAAGTGTAAATGTGCCGTTCTCATCTTCATCCAATGCTACGGGACGACCAGAATCACCACCTTCACGGATGGGTTGTTGTAATGGAATTTCACCAAGAAAAGGCGATTTTAATTCTTCAGCCAGGTTTCTGGCACCATCCTGACCGAAAATGTAATATTTCTTATCAGGCGCATCCGGTGGTATAAAATATGCCATGTTCTCAACGATTCCCAGCACGGGAACATTCACTTTTCTGAACATTGCCACCCCTTTTCTAGCATCATCCAATGCTACATCCTGTGGTGTCGAGACAATAACAGCACCACTTAATGGGACTGTTTGTACAATTGTCAGTTGGATGTCGCCGGTTCCGGGAGGTAAATCCATTATCAGGTAATCCAGTGATCCCCAGATTGCTTCAGTCAGAAACTGTTTAACAGCACTTGATACCATGGGTCCGCGCCAAACTACAGCTTCATCAACCCCGACCAGAAATCCCATTGACAATAGTTTAACACCATGTTTTTCCAGCGGGATCAGCTTACGTTGCGTATTAATGTTCGGACGTTCATTCTTAACACCAAACATAGTTGGGACTGAAGGCCCATAAATATCGGTATCAACAAGTCCAACAGACGCACCGGTTTTTGCCAGTGCAACAGCCAAATTTGCTGCAACGGTTGATTTTCCAACGCCACCCTTACCCGAAGCAACGGCAATAATATTTTTAACCTGTGGAAGCAGTTCGTCACCGGAAGATGAAATTCCGCCACCTGAAGTTACCTTTGAGCTCATATTGATCTTAGTGACTGCATCTTTATCAACTAATTCTTTAATCGCATTTTCGCAAGCCCGGTGGATTTGGTCCTTCATCGGACAAGCAGGAGTTGTGAGATTTACTGTAAAAGCAACATTTTTACCATCGATTTTAATGTCATCGATCATATTTAAAGTGACAAGATCTTTTCCAAGATCCGGATCAATAACGAATTTGAGTGCATCCAGCACTTGTTCCTGAGTAATAGCCATAATGGGAGAAAATTTCTTGGATTTGGATGTTCAGCAGCAGAACTAAATAGTTTGAATGGTCAGGTAATAATATTCAATAACCAATCTATGTTTTAAAATCCTGAATGCTACTGAAACGGGATATTATTTGCTCAAAAATACGAAATACAATCCATTAATGTAGATTTAGTAGCTATTTCATTGTTAAGAATATCATTTCCCGAATGTAAAGTGATAGGAATTGTTTAAATTTGGTACTCATAAATGAAATCAATTCAAATGAACCTTCCGAAACATAATTCTTCTTATTTACACATTGATAGTGCATCTAAAATAGATGTACCAGGTGGTAAAATTATTGAAGAGTTTATAGGTCGCATTAATACTGGTGATTCTTCAGTTTCAGTTGCACATATGATTGCACCGCCTTTTTGGTCTGAAGAACCTCAGACTCCGGAATTTGATGAGATAACGATTATGATCAGCGGAAAAATGCATATCAAAATGGAATCAGAGTCCGTTACGCTAAATGCCGGAGAAGTTTTTTTTACTAAAAAAGGTATTAAAGTGCAGTATAGTAATCCATTTGATGGGAAAAGTGAATATTGGGCAATTTGTATACCCGCATTCTCGGTAGATTTGGCCGGAAGATAACTTTATAGACAAAATAACTATGTTAAAGAGAACCGCATTTTATGATATTCATAGCGCCATTGGTGCGAAATTAATAGACTTCGGCGGATTCGAAATGCCGGTCCAGTACGCTGGGATTTTAAAAGAACACCAGGCGGTTCGCGAACGGGCAGGAATTTTTGATGTTTCACATATGGGTGAAATCATGGTTCGGGGACCAAAAGCGTTGGATTTAATTCAATTTGCGACTGTAAATGACGCCTCTAAATTGACTCCGGGTAAAATTCAGTATTCGGCAATGTGTTATGAAGATGGTGGTATTGTAGATGACCTTCTTGTGTATTGTATCACATTGGATGAGTACCTGTTGGTGGTAAATGCATCCAATAAGGAAAAAGATTTAGCCTGGATAACATCCTTAAATGAAAAAATTGGTGCCGAACTGGAAGATATTTCTGAGCAGACTTGTTTATTAGCTGTTCAGGGACCGAAATCAATTGAAATCCTCCAAAAACTTACTCAAATCAATCTCTCTGAAATCACGTATTACACATTTGAAATTGGCGAATTTGCGGGGTTTGAGGATGTGATTTTATCTGCAACTGGGTATACAGGTGAAAAAGGATTTGAAATTTATTTTGATTCACGAAAAGTTGATCCGGCTGTTATCTGGAATAGTATCATGAGTGCAGGATCGGGTTTTGGACTTGAACCAGCCGGTCTTGGCGCGCGGGATACTCTCAGGCTGGAGATGGGTTTTGCATTGTACGGAAACGATATTTCGTCACAAACTACGACGCTGGAAGCTGGTTTAGGTTGGATTACTAAACTGGACAAGGGTAATTTCTGTGGTCGTGAGGCGTTATTATCACAAAAAGATAGTGGTGTTACGAAGCGTTTGGTCGGATTCAAAACAGATGACCGCAGAGCGATTCCACGAAGCCATTACATTTTAAAAGATGATTCAGGAAATGAAATTGGCGAAGTAACTAGTGGAGGACAATCCCCTAACCTCGGAATAGGGATTGGAATGGGATATGTGATCTCTGAATTCGCAAAAATCGATACAAAAATAAATGTTGAAATCAGGGGAAAGGCGTTCCCTGCTATTGTCACTAAACCGCCTTTCATTAAAAACTAAGTATATGAATAAAGTGTTGGATGTATTTACGAACGGATCTTCTATTGGAGACGAAGATATTAGGGGTAAGACAGTTGTAGTCATTGACATTCTTCGAGCTACGTCAACTATTTTGACTGCGTTGAATAATGGAGCCCGAAGTGTCATCCCGGTCGAGGATATGGGGACAGCAGGAAAAATCGCTACCAATTTAGACCCATCCAGCTACATTTTATGTGGCGAAAAAGATGGTAAAAAAATTGATGGATACGAACTTGGGAACTCTCCATTTGAATATGACGAAGCAACTGTTGCAGGAAAATCATTGATTTTGAACACAACAAACGGCACGAAAACCCTGGTACGTTGCATGCATGGATCAAAAGTGTACATTGCCGGTTTTTTAAATCTTAAAGCCGTATGTGATCAGTTAAAAGATGATCCAAATGAAATCAGCATAGTTTGTTCGGGCTGGAAAGGTAGATTATCGCTGGAAGATGTCTTGTGTGCCGGCTATATCGTAAGTGAAGTTTATGGTGGTACGATCCCGGTTGAAGCTAAAGATGGGGCAAAAGTGGCAATGGGACTTTACGAGCAGTTTGGTAAAGATATTTTCAATACCGTACATGCAACCAATCATGCTAAAAGATTGATAGGATTGGGTTTTGAAGAAGACATTGCTTATTGTTGTCAGATTGATAAATTTGATTTTGCACCGGAATTTAAGGAAGGTATAATCCGAAAATAGTATGGCCAGGAAGAAAGTTACCCCGGAATCAAATGTCCGTCAAGGTCCGGTTCTTTCACCGAATCGAAAGGTTGAAATCATAGGGATTCTTGTGATGGTGATTGCTATGCTTATAGCTATCAGTATCATTACTTATGAAGAAGGTGATTATTCCATTATTTCAGATACAGAAATCTCTACTGTTTTTCAGGGCGATGATGTTTCTGTAAACAGGGTTCGAAATGGACTTGGATTGGTTGGGGCATACATTTCACATGCTTTTGTTTATCTGTTTTTCGGCTATTTAAGTATTGTTGTAGCGATTATTGGATTTCAATATGGCTGGGCGATTTTTCGTCATAGCCCACTTGCTAAATTGCAATGGCCCTCATTTCTTTGGTTTTCTGGGATGGCTCTATTTGCAACAATTATTGGTTGGATTAACATACAATTCGATCTGAATCTGGATAATTTCTTTGGGGTTGCGGGTCTTGCACTTGCTCAATTGATGCTGACGATCACCGGTATGTATGGATCAGCAATTCTATTGGGAGCATTTCTGATCATTTTGATTCTGCTGTTAATCGATAGGGATATTCAGTTAACAATTGACCGAATTCGTGATGCCGTTGCATCATTTCGTGATTGGATGGATCAGAAAAAATCAGATCGAAAAATTGCCAGAGAAAAAGCTGCAGAACAAAAAGCTATTCAGGCTGAAGAAGCAGCACGTTTGAAACTGGATGAAGAGTCAAAACGCCCAAATCTAACTTCTGCAAACACAATTTCGAATGCAAATGATGCTGGACATCAGCCAAATACATCAAATCGTGGCATTCAGCCATTGGAGCGCAAGAGATATGTTATAGCAGACGAATCTAAACCGGCTGATGCTGTAAAACCTCCGGACTTATCTGATGAAGGAAACTCCGAAAAAAATAGCCCGCTTCCTATAAGTGCCGAACGCGAAAGGTGGATTAAGGAACAAGCTGAAATGAAGGAAAAGATAATGCCAGATCGGGCATTAATGGAGAAAGAAGAAGATAAAGTTCGAAATGCTGGCTACGAAGATGAAATCCAGATTAAAGTTTATGTCGGTGAAGAAGAGGAAGCAGCAAAAGCCCGTGATCTTGAGCGGGAACAGCGTGCACAGTCTATTCCGGTTATCAAATATCAGTTTCCTACAATCGATCTGTTAGATAATCCGCCACTTGAGGGGAATGAAATTGACTTTGATGAGATCGAAGAGAATAAAAAGACGATTATAAGCAAGCTTAAGATGCATGGCATCGAAATTCTTACGGTAGAGGCGATTGTGGGTCCTACTGTGACTTTATACGAGTTGCAACCAGCACCGGATGTTAAGATCAGCAAAATTGAGAGTTATGCAAATGATCTTAAGATGGCAATGGCAACGCGTGGTCTTCGAATAATTGCACCAATCCCTGGAAAGTCTGCTGTAGGGATTGAAGTTCCAAACCGTAAGCGACAAACCGTTTATATCAAACAGCTTATCAATACCAGAAAGTTTGTTGAATCGAAAATGGCCCTGCCCGTCGCGTTTGGTAAAACCATTGAGAACGAAGTGTACATGGTTGATCTTACTGCGATGCCGCACTTGCTTATTGCCGGTGCTACGGGATCTGGTAAGTCTGTTGGGATTAACACAATTATTACCTGCCTGCTGTACAAATGTCATCCGGAAAACTTGAAATTTGTCCTGATTGACCCTAAAAAGATTGAGTTATCATTGTATCGATATCTTCAAAAGCATTTTATTGCCACTTTACCCGATGCTGATGAACCAATCATAACCGATACCGCCAAAGTAATGGAGACGTTGACTTCGGTGACGAAAGAAATGGATGATCGTTATGATCTGCTAAAAATGGGTATGGTACGGGACATTCGCTCATACAATGATAAATTTAAAGAGGGTAAATTAGAAGATGATCTGGGTCACAGACATCTACCCTATATTGTTGTAATTATTGATGAGTTAGCTGACTTGATGTTAACCGCGGGTAAAGCAATAGAAGAACCGATTGCTCGTATCGCACAGCTTGCTCGCGCAGTTGGAATACATTTGGTTGTAGCTACCCAACGTCCGTCAGTGAATGTGATTACAGGTACCATTAAAGCTAACTTTCCGGTTCGAATTGCTTATCAGGTTGCGTCTAAAATTGATTCACGAACAATATTAGATACGATGGGGGCCGATCAACTCGTTGGTAAAGGAGACATGCTGGTATCAACAAGTGGTTCCATGATCCGGGTTCAAAATGCGTTTGTTTCTACGGAAGAAGTTGAACGTATTAATGCATTCATTGGGAATCAGTTGGGGTATAACAAACCATATTTCTTGCCGAAAGTTGAGGATCCGAACGCGAGGGATTCCGGGATTCCGGAACTCGATGATCGTGATGATCTTTTTGAAGAAGCGGCTAAAGTGGTTGTATTACATCAACAGGGATCCGTTTCGTTGATTCAGCGCAAACTTAAACTTGGATATAATCGTGCAGGACGTATCATTGACCAGCTTTATGCTGCCGGTGTTGTAGGTCCATATCAGGGTAGTACTGCACGGGATGTCCTAATTGCTGATGAAGATGAACTATTGGAACATTTACGGGATCTGGATGCTTAATCAAGCTAAATCTATACTTACACTAATGCTTTGTGGTGTTATGATTTTCCCATTGGTGGGTCAATCAATGCCGTTTTATATCACATTGGCAGAGCATTCATCCACGCTGAGTATAGCTGGTGGGAATAACTCAGAGTTTGCCACACCAAACACAAATTTGGTGCAAATCAATTTAGGTGAGAATGTTTTAAAGGGTGTCTCTACTACAGCCGGATTGAGTACATCCTTAAAAACAATATCAGTTGGGTATGATTCTGAACTGGCACTAACTGTCCCAAATGATGATTCTCCCGCTTTAGCTACCTTGAAAAGCAGGTTCGCAGAGCCTATTTATTACCGGGCTGAACTGAGTCATCAATTTACAGATGCATATACAGGTGAAACCACCAGCTCCTATGGCTCCATTTGGTTCAGCAAGGATATGTACAAAATTGATACACCGGATCAATTAATTTTAGTTCGTGATCTTATTTCAACGGTTTATAATAAAAGCCAAAACAAAGTAATTATTAGCCAATATGATCCAGAGGCTGATGATTTTGCCCCATCACGTTATTTTTCGGGAAATCGGGATTCCTACAACAGCACCGATATCATCAATGAAGATGGTACAAAGACCATCAAGATTATTGCTGACGATGCATTTGAATTGTTCACGGAAGTTGATATCAAATTGTCTCGTGATGGAAATCCAGTTCAAATAGATGCAGTCGATCAAATGGAAAATACAATCAGGACCACATTTCGATTTGGTCGATTTGAAAAAATTCAGGAAGCTGTATTTACTATCTCGTATCCATCGGATGCCGAAATCGTGGATATGAGGCCATAGCATGAAAAGTAGGGTTGCTCAGGTTGTCATCGGTCTTGGAATTGCAGCGGTTTTTGTGGCATTAAGTTTGCGTCAGGTTAATGTTGCGGATGTTGCTACTGAATTGCGTTCAATCAGTTTATGGTGGATCATCCCGTATTTTTTTGTCGTTTTATTGAGTCATTTAGCTCGTGCCGAACGCTGGAAGCTATTGCTCGATGATGAAGCGGACATGAAAAATTCGAGAATGGTGATGATGTCGGCTATTATGTACGGATATATTACAAATATCGTTGTTCCACGTGCCGGCGAAGTGTTTCGAGC
The DNA here is from genome assembly GCA_003448835.1 of Bacteroidota bacterium. Classification (GTDB taxonomy): domain Bacteria; phylum Bacteroidota; class Rhodothermia; order Balneolales; family HLUCCA01; genus UBA11400. The sequence goes on from DLXM01000046.1 coordinate 16,455, forward strand.
CGTATATGCCGGGCGACATTCCGGGATTCAATCTACAAAACTATTCGGCACTATCATCCTGGAGCGAATTATCGATGTCTTTATGATGCTTGTGATGTTGTTAATTACGTTTATGATCATTGTGCGAGATCCTAATGTGTTAAATCAAATATTCGGTACGGATGGAGCCTTTTATATTCAGCAATTGACTTCTGCGACCGGTTTATCAATAATTGCATTAGGTCTAATACTCACTTTATCTATTCTGTGGTATTTAAGAAATAAACACCAGACCCAATCGGGTTCAGATGAAGTTGAATTGACACCTGATCATGAAATCCATCCAATCGGATTTAAAAATAAATTGAGTGGTTGGATCAAGAATTTCTTTCGTGGCGTTATATCCATTAGAAAACTCAAAAACTGGCCACTTTTTGTAGTTTATACCCTTGCAATCTGGATGTGTTATATTTTGACTTCCCTGTTGCCTTTCTACGCATTTGGTGTATTTTCTGGTTTTGGGTTAGAAGAAGCATTTGTAATTACTGTTGTTGGAGCCGTTGGTGTGGCTTTACCATCTCCAGGGGGGATTGGAACCTATCATTACATGGTTCAAACCGGATTAGTTGTATTATATTCAATATCACCAATTACCGCACTAAGTTATGCGACAATCGGGCATTTTATTAATATTATGTGCTTGATTGTCATATCAATAGTGCTTTTTTTGATGAATACTTTATACCAAAAACGAAATCCTGCATAAACCATACCTTTTTCAACAATTGAACGTTGATGGTATCATGATGTAGAACCGCTAATTATCCTTATCTTTATTGCTGAAACCATGTATTTACATAAAAAACATAATACCAACCCAGCTTTGAACAAGTTCGTTTTTGTTAGTTTGATGTTGATTTTTCCGGCTATGATTGTTGCACAGGATGCTGCTGCGCCGGGATCTCTGTTACCTGATATTGACCCTCAGGATATAG
>DLXM01000203.1 GCA_003448835.1 Bacteroidota bacterium
ACCGCAACCGCACCAAATTCTATCGCATCTTCTGCTATCAATGAGGACACCCAATCCGGACGACCCCCAGCGATTTCTTCCAAATTAACACTCTCAAACTCCACCCGGCGATTCAGCCGACGCCCTTCTTCTGTACTGTTATCACCCAATGGCTGACGATACGCCTGCGAAACAATGGCAACCCGATCGGACTCTATGCCCAATTCTATCAATCCCTCTTTCATGTTCCAAGCCCGCTGATATCCTAGCACCGCATTGAGCTGATCAACTCCGGTACTGTCCGTGTGACCCGTCAAAACAACCCCACGATCCGAATAATATTCCAGATAAGTTGCAATTTCTCGCAATTCAGCCACACCCTCATCATCCACTTCTGCGGATAACAAGGCAAAGTTGAACATCGATGGCATTAAAGGCGCCGGAATCTCAACAATTTCTTCAGGCTCAGGAACTACCGGCTCAACAACCTCTTCCTCAACGATCTCTACCTCTACAACTTCTTCTACCACCTCTGGTACCTCAACCTCAACAATCGGCTCTGGATACACCGGAATAATCTCCATTGGTACCGATGTTCGTGCCGAACGACCCAACGACAACCCAATCGAAGCCGACCAATATCCTTCTTTTTTATCCAGTGGATTCGCAGACAACGATTTCGAATTCGTAAATGTATAACCAAATTTCACAATGAACGAGGTCAACGACTCAACCGAAATTCGTGTCCCGATTCCAACGGGTGCCTGAGCAACCCAGTTTTTGTCCAATGTCCAATGCTCCGTATTGCTGATCGTTTTTCCAGCATCTACAGTCAACGGATCATCAGGACGCAAAATCCGCGTGTGATGATAATTCAACAATCCAAGCCCTGCATAAGCAAAAACATCCGCACTTCGAAACATACTTGACCGATCAATATCACCACTGCGAAATGGATGAAAATTCAAACTATAATCTACCGGGATCACACGAGTTCGATACTCCGTACTGTTCAACATTCCAACACCCAAAGCAAATTCGCCATCCAGTTTATCGGAAATTCTATGATTGATAAATGGTCTTACCATCCATGATGACCGATCATCTGCGAGATTGGTATCACCAAGTGTACCACCAAAGTAAACTCCACGTTCAAATTGCGGATACTGATCTTGTGCTTGCAATGAAGTAGCTATGGCAACTAAAACAATCAACACTATGAAATTTACTTTAACTTTCATGGTAACAAAGATTTTAAAAAAACGGCTTGGAGTGTAATCAGGAATATTTATTGACCAGTAAATCAAGACACGACACTTCGCGCGATTTACATACATAATTTATCTTTGCAATCCCTTACATACTTTTAGAGTATTATTAGAAATACACCACACTTTTTTAATCTCAAAATTCACACTCTCGATACATTTTAAATTCAGTGAAAAAATGCACTCCTATGCCAAACGACTAAACATTAGAGCATCTTAATGTTTTTTTAATACGACACCATCCCATACAAATCATATGACCACTTTATTTAAAAATCTTAATCTATTTTTGGCATAAAAAAAGCCCAATTGTATGTCCAATTGAGCTTATTTCCTAACGGGTTTTTCGATGTATTTCTCTAAATTAACGATATTTTGACTATTTCACTTTTGTTAGCTTACAAATCCTACAAAACGCGAAAAGTTGTTTTTGAAAACATCGATTAGTCGTCCGAATCAATCTCCTCATCAGCGATATCATCCGGATTTATCACATTATCATCGGAACTATCTGAGTCAGAATCATCATCATCTTCCTCTTCTTCAGCCGGAGCCACAACCGCAGGTTTCTTCTTCGCCTTCTCTTCTGTTGCACCCGCACGTTTAAGCAACATCGACGCTTCTAAATGATCATTTTCATTCGCCATTGACAACGCATTATCACCATTTCGATCCTTAGCCCGAACATCTGCACCTTTGTGCAATAAAAATCGGATAATATCAGCATGTCCCTCTTTCGCCGCCAACATCAAAGGAGTATGTCCCCAATTGGAAGTAGCATTAATATCTGCCCCATGCTCAACCAACAGCTTAACCGCCCCTAATTTCCCTTGTCTGGCAGCAATCAAAAGCACTAACGTACCCACTTCCGCCCCATTTTCCAGCAAAAATTGCATCAATTCAACATTGATATTCTCAGCAGCTCTGTTCAGCGCGGTCCCACCAACCTTATTCTTCAGATTCACATCCGCCCCGGACTCAACCAGAAATTTTACCACATTCACATGGTTGTTTTGTGCCGCAAAAATGAGCGCTGTAGACCCATTTTTAGCCAATTCATTGATATCTGCGCCATCGGCTAATGCCTTTTTGATTTCCTCGATGTTACCATCGGATGCAGCTTGTACTAAAGGGGATAATTCCATGTTTTAATAAATTTTCATTAGTATCGGATGTACATTTTACCCAGTCAACTCAAAGTTTGACTCTCTCTGTAGGAACCTAAATTCCAGCATTAAAAAACGAACCAAATATAGATATTTTATCATCCATTTTGTTCACGAAAATACAGTATTTTTTTTGTAGTCAAAAACGAACCTAACATTAAATTATTTCATCAGTTAGAAATAATCAGCTTATGACCAAATCACCTTGGTACCCTCGCAAAAAATCTTCTCCCGACGTCAAACGTTTACCCTCCAGCTGAACCTCAGTAAATTCAACCAATCCGTCAGCACATTTTGCCACCAATTTCCCATCCACATTCAATAAAGTAGCCAATTCATTCCTCCTCAAATGATAATGAGCACTAAAACCATAAGTGTCATTCATATTTTGTGTTGATTCAGTTTCATCAATCAAATGCATCCTGTTAATTCGTCCGCCTTTATTATTGTCATACTTTCCATCCAGATCTGCAAAATCTTCAATCTGATTCACTTCCAACACCCTCGCTCGATGCACCTTCATTTTCTTCCCATCCAACAACATCCATGCCGTAGGAAACGGATTCACCCCTCGAATATGATTCACAACTTCCAGCGAACTCTTATTTAAATCAATTTTCGCCTGTTCAGGAAAAATTTTAGGGGCTGATGTCGACATGGCGTGATCTTGTTCAATCAACGAATATTTCCCGCTGGCTATCATTTCAACACCGTGGACCATGGAGTTAGCTCCAATTTTCATTAGCCTGTCATAAACATCGCCGGTTGTGTCATCCGGACCGATTTTAATTCGATCCTGTAACAAATACTTACCGGTATCGACCTGCTCATCAAGAAAAAATATCGTAACTCCGGTTTCGGATTCACCTCTGATTACAGCCCAATGGATCGGTGCGGCTCCCCGATATTTAGGCAACAGAGAAGCATGTAAATTTATAGATCCAATGCGCGG
>DLXM01000321.1 GCA_003448835.1 Bacteroidota bacterium
GTCTACAAAAATGTAGCAACTTCATAGTTTTAGTCTATTAACCATTCCGGATATAATCTAACCTATTATTACTGGTGCAAAAGGTGATTTATGGCACTACTACAAATAGTATTTATACCTTATTGATATTATTTATAGTAATTCTTCGTTTTTCTTTTAATGCTTTATAATGTGAAAGTGTTAATCCAGTAACCTTCTTAAACTGCGCTGATAAGTGAGCAGAACTACTATAATTTAATTTGTGTGCAATTTCAGAAAAATTATCTTCACCAAAAAGAATAAGCTCTTTTATTCGTTCAATTTTTAATGCAATCAAATATTGTTCAATTGTAGTAGCTTCAACTTCAGAAAAAACATTTGCCAGATACGTATAATTATGATTCAATTCCTGACTCAAATGTGCCGAAAATTTAACGTCTGCTAATTTCTCTGAATTGGCTACATAATCAATCATAACCTTTCTGATCTTCTCAATTAACACACCCTGTTTTTTTTCTAACAGTTCCATTCCTGCTGTTTGAATTTTGTTATTTAGTTTTAATTTCTCTTCATCAGAAACATCACCCCTGGTTTCAATTTCTCCTAATTCCACCTTAAAATGTTCTATGCCAATTTCATCTAAAGCCTCTCGAACATATATTTTACAGCTCTCACAAGCCATATTTTTAACGTAAATTTTCATAGATTGATTTATTGATGGATTTTGCTCAATAGTCTGGATAAGCAGCAGGATAATTGAAGATATATAACGTTCGCCGGTCGAAATTAGTTGTGATCTATCACGGATTGAAATCCGGTAAAATCGACTTAAACTAATTAAGCAAGCAAGAGAGGATATGACATATATGAGCTTTAGAAAGAAAACCTCTGGTACAAATTCCAATTTAATGCCGGTTAGAACTATGCATTTTAAATCGCTCGTCATGCAAAAATTGTATCCAGGTTTGTTAATTACACTTCTACTGTTGATTTCGATGCCAATCAGTGGACTTTCACAGATTCAAAACCAAACTGAAACTTCAGAACAGGATGAATCCACTGCACCAGAACGCGTTGTTGTCGCACCCGTAGCTGATGATTCACAAATTCAGGATCGGCTCACACGGATTTTAATTGCTACAGAATGGTTCGAAAATCCAGAGGTCTTAGTTAACGATGTGGTGGTATTCATAAATGGATCAACAACTACCGCCGATTTTAAACGATGGGCAGGTGATCTGGCCAGAAATACACAGGATGTAACAGCAGTCGTTAATCGAATTGAGGTTCTGGAACCCGACATTTGGAATTATGAACCAGCATATACCGGCGTTCAGGAATTATGGCGAAATATTATGAGTGCAACACCATTCCTGATTTTTGGGATTGTGGTATTAGTAATTTTTTGGGGAATATCAGTCTTAGTAGCTAAAGGTGCCCGCTCATATTTTGCCAAACGAGAAATGAACAACCTCTTGCAGGATATTGCTGCACGAGGAATTGCAATTGCGGTTTTTCTAATTGGGATCTATATCGTTTTTCACGTCGCCGATTTAACCAATGTTGCTCTCACCATACTGGGAGGTACCGGACTACTGGGTATAGTTTTGGGAATCGCATTCCGGGATATCACAGAAAACTTCCTGGCCAGTATTTTTTTGAGCGTTCAAAATCCATTCCACGCAGGTGATCTGGTCGAGATAAATGAGAACAAAGGAATTGTCCAACGCCTCACTATTCGTGCTACATTACTTATGACCCTCGATGGAAACCACCTGCAAATTCCAAACTCAACAGTCTACAAGAGCAACATCCTCAATTTTACAAGTAATCCAAACCAGCGAAGTAGTTTTGTTGTTGGTATTGGATATAATTCCAGCGTAGCTACAGCTCAGGATATTGCTTCTAAGATTTTTAAAGAACATCCGGCCGTCTTGAGTGATCCCGAACCCTGGATTTTAGTTGATGAATTGGCTTCCACAAAAATAAATTTGAAGTTTTACTTTTGGGTGGATGGAAGCAAGCATAATGCTCTTAAAGTAAAATCGTCGGTATTGAGACAGATCAAAACTGCATATTTAGCGGATGGGATTTCAATACCTGATGATCCTAAAACGTTGGTATATATGGAAGAAGATCCAGAGTTTTCTATATATGAAAATACTCCTGCAGAACGAAAATCCATTACTACACCCGTTGAAGAAGATTCAAAATTGATTACAAAAGCAGAGGGTCAATTAGATAGTAATGTTGAAGAAATTATAGAACAAGCACGTATGTCAAGGTCTCCGGAAGAAGGTGTCAACCTTTTGAAACCGAATAAATAGATGAAACAAAGGTGATTACAGCTAACCATCCATTACTGTACTTTTTCTATCGCCTCATTTGCTTCTTCTTTATCGTCGGCATCGGGTTTGGGTTCATCGTTCGCCTCCGAGGCATTCGGATCGAAGTCTAGGACTACAAGTAACGGAAAGTGGTCTGATCCGATGTCCGGTAAACGGCGTAATTCAACAAGTACAAAATGATTGGATGCGAAGACATGATCTAACGGATATCTCATTAATCTGCTTTTTGTACTATATGTGGTAAATAAACCTCGTCCCACTCGTGGATCGAGCAATCCACCGATCCGCTGAAAAAGATGCGTTGTATACGACCAGGCTACATCGTTGAAATCACCGGCAACAATGACCGGTTCGTCTCCATATTTCTCAATTTCTTTGGCTACCAGCATCAACTCGGCATCGCGATTATCAGAATCTTCCCGTTCACCTTCTTCGGTGTCATCTTCACCATTTCCATTAACGGCCATCTCGGTTGTATTGTCATCCGCACTTTCATCATCGTTTGATCGTTTAAGACCTGGTGGGCGTGGATGCATTCCGTAAAGGGTCACCAACGTTTCAGATCGAAGTCGAACCTTTAACCGAAACGAAGGAATTTCCGGCTCGATCAAAAACCGAATCTCAGGATCTATCAGTTCGAGTCGGGAATAAAGTAACATTCCATATTGATTTTCCTGGGGTTGATGGAGAGTATATGGATATTCCTCATCCAAGCTCTTAAGCTGATTAAGCCACCATTCGTCGGGTTCGCTCAATAAAATTAAATCAGGGTCATTGTCGCTTATTAGTTCAAGCAATGCTTCAACTTTTCGGTTTTCGGTAAGCACATTGTAAACAAGGAGCGATATGCGATTAGTATCATCTTCAGTCTGGCTATCTACCATTTCCCTGGGGTAAATTGCCGTGTATGGCGTAATTAAAATAAGCTGCCATACCAGTGAAAATCCGAGCAATGTAATAAGTGTGTATTCCCAGAGACGTAATCGTCCAAATAAACGTAATATCAAATAAGCTGCCAAAGTAAGTACGATGAGCACCGCGATCTGTATGCGCGGAAAATCAAAAATTCGAATCCACCAGACATCAGTTCGAATAAGTGGAGCGGCAGTACCGTAAACCAATGCTATTGAAAGCATACCTATTGCGACGCGACATAAAATACGGAGTGCTTTCCTCTTGAGGATTATTTTCATGAATTTTTTTCTGGCCCTTTAGCCCATAATTAGAATAGAAAAGTATGGGTTGAATGAAGGCAAAGCATTACACAGTTATGGAATCATTTTAAATGATTCACATATTGATAAGTGATGAAAAAAGAACGGTTATTATTGATGAAATAATTACAAAATGTAAAAGAGAGAAAAGGTGAATATATTATTCTAATTAGTAGATAATTATAAATGACTAACACTCATAGTTCAATTCTTTCCATGAATTTCAAACCTTATATCGCCACAATTTTGACAAGTTGCTTTTTATTCATTTCATGCAATTCAGAACAAAAGCTAACTTCCAATGGTCCCAACGTCACCACAGTATCCGAGGCAAAATTGGACTCCTTATTAAAACTCATGACACTTGATGAAAAGTTAAGCCTTATCCATGCCAGTTCTTCCTTTACATCGGGAGGAATTTCGCGATTAGGAATCCCAGAACTTGTTATGTCCGACGGACCACATGGTGTGCGTCATGAGCATGGTCGAGGATGGGCCGCTTTAGAAGATGCCGACGATAAAGCCACTTACCTTCCTGTTGGGATTAGCCTTGCATCAACCTGGAACAAAAAACTGGGTTACGAATATGGCGCAGTATTAGGTAATGAAGCTAAACAGAGGGGTAAAAACGTCCTGCTTGGACCCGGAATTAATATCATACGCAGTCCTTTAAACGGGCGAAATTTTGAATATCTCAGTGAAGATCCCTTTCTGGCCGGAGCGATGGCAGTAGGATACATACAAGGTTTACAGGATCAGGGAGTTGCCGCCACCCCAAAACATTTTGCCGCCAACAATCAGGAAACAGACCGTCACAACATAGATGTAATCATAAGCAAACGTGCATTGCACGAAATTTACTTACCAGCTTTCAAGGCTGCAGTTCAGGATGGGGGCGCCTGGAGTATCATGGGTGCATACAATAAAATCAACGGTCAATATACCACCCATCACGAATACCTCAATAATGTAGTTTTAAAAGGTGAATGGAAGTTTGATGGAGTCGTGATAAGCGACTGGGGTGCAGTAAAAAATACCCGCGAAGCATTGTTGAATGGAACTGATATTGAAATGGGTACTGAATTACTTAGTGACTTCAGTAATCCTGATTATGATAATTTTTATCTGGCACGTCATGCAAAGCAACTCATTGAAAGTGGTGAAGTTGATGAAAGTATTGTGGATGACAAAGTGCGTCGCGTTTTACGTCTGATGGCCAGAACCACTGCAATGAGCAACCATGGACCCGGAAAAAGAAATACTGCAGAACACCAAGAAATTGCACTGGAAGTTGCTCGCGAAGGTATCGTGCTTCTGAAAAATGATGGTTTGCTACCATTGGATAAAACAAAGATTAAAACCCTGGCTGTTATTGGACACAATGCAACCAGACTTTTTGCGCAAAGAGGCGGTAGTTCACAAGTCAAACCCTTATACGAAATTACCCCACTTGAGGGGATTAAGAATCTGGTAGGTGACGATGTTGAGGTATTGTATTCAGAAGGTTACGAACCATACTATGATGAGAGCCTTTTTATGGATGTGTCCGGCGAAGCAGCTTCTCAATCCCGAGAAAATAAACGAGACGTTGAAATGGCGCAATCATCTAATAAAAATCTTATGCAAGAAGCAATCGCCCTCGCAGAAAAAGCGGATGCCGTTATTTTTGTAGGTGGATGGATACACGGTCATGATGGTATGCCATGGGGACAAGGTACCTATGATGCCGAGGCACGCGATAAATTAAACCTCAAGCTGATTTTTGGACAGGAAGAACTCATTCGCGAAATCAATAGAGTCAACAATCAGACCGCAATAGTTCTGATAGGTGGTAGTAATGTAGAAATGAACAATTGGTTACCCGAATCAAGAGCTTACCTCCATGCATGGTATCCCGGCATGGAAGGGGGTACAGCTATTGCAGAAATTCTTTTTGGGGTAGTTAATCCCTCAGCTAAGTTACCAATGACGTTTGCGAATTCACATGAAGAATATCCATCACATTCCATTGGCGAATTTCCGGGCAATAAAACTGTTAAATATTCAGAAGATATCTACGTAGGCTACCGTTATTTTGATACCTATGAAAAACAGGTCACATTCCCCTTTGGATATGGACTTTCTTACACAACTTTTTCATTTACAGATCTAAAACTGACCCAAAAAGACAACAAGGTTATGGTACAATGCACCGTTGCCAATACCGGTGATCGAGATGGCGCTGAAGTGGTACAAGTCTATATTCACCCAAAACAATCTACCGTTGACAGGCCAGTCAAAGAGTTAAAAGGCTTCGGAAAAGTTAAACTTGCACCCGGCGATTCGACCATTGTGACCATAGAACTTGATGAATCCACATTTAAATATTACCACCCCATTGAGCATAAATGGTTGACGGAACCGGGGCGTTATGAAGTCCAGGTGGGAAACTCATCGCGCGATATTAAACTCAAGGCAGAAATTGCATTGTAAGATATTCTTAAAAAAATACAACATTTCAGTACACAAATAGATGAAATTCAGGTTGTAACTTTTTCGGTGAAAAGCATTTTTTGGGGCTCCGAATCAAATGAAAGGTCGGCATCAGACTCCTCTTGTTCTGCGTTCCATATAGATCGGATCACCTCTGCAGTGCCATGTACATACGGCTCTTTAAACATCTCGCCACTCATGATAATACCATCATCTTCAATTAAATGGATATTCATCTGACCTTTTGTGAATCCCTCCCAATCCCGAATTGGATCAGTTGAAAAGTTTGCTGTGACTTTTTTCGATAACAACAATTCAACATCAGCTTTGAAATCTCCACTGAGTTTTGACACATAGTTATCATGAGCAACCCTGTTTGCAAGCTCTACATCTTTAAAGGCTGCCGGCATACTCATGTTTAAAGAATCCTTAAGTCGAATGTACACATTAAATGCTCTGATTTTGGAGTTGAATGTAATCTTGTTTGTGAGCTTCATTAATAAGTAACCTGCAGAATGAATCCATGATTTATTTTCAAGATGAGAAACGTGATTGCTCTTCCGTTGATTAAACCAGAATTTTTTGAAAGACTTACTCACCTTATCATCAAGTAGATTTGAATACGCTGTTGGATGCGGATCAATCATAATAATCGGATCATATTTTTCACCCATCACATCCAGTTTTTTCGCAATTTCTCTTGAAACCAATGTGCCATAACAATACCCTCCAAAAGAATACGGACCATGAGGCTGAACGATCATCATCTCTTTAATGATGCGATCTGCCATGGCTTCTATACTGGTCAATGGATCCTCTTCACCGGACAAACCTACCGATTGCACACCATAGAACGGACGGTTTTTCCCAAGTAATTTTGCCAGATCATAGAAAAATAAAACATTCCCGAAGTGTCCGTGAATGCAATAAAATGGCCTATCAGTACCTTCACTCATTTTAACCAAAACTGATAAATGGGTCTTTTTCGATTGTATCTTTTTTGCCTCTTCAAACTCTGGTTTTATTAACTTCGCAATTTGTTCAATCGTCGGAGCCTCAAACAATGCCGATAACGGCAATCTAACGCCTAACTTCTGTTTTAACTCATCAAAAAGCTGTACCGCAACCAGAGAATTTCCTCCCATATCAAAAAAATTGTCATCTTTTTTGATATTCTCAACGCCAAGGAATTCCTCCCAAATAGCCGTCAACTCATCTATGATACTTCCCTTTTCCAGACTTTGAGAACCGTCTTCAATAACAAAAAGATCATTTTCTGCTGTTTTTGGATGCAACTCTGTTCCAATAATTTCCGGATCAATCCAACATCTCACTCTCTGAAAAGCATAAGTAGGAATCGGGATTTTATAAACCGGGTTCTCTTTGTATATCCGGTTCCATTCAATCGGATACCCACACGACCATAATCGTCCCAGTGCAGCCATTGCGAAGACGTTATCACTTTGCGGCTGATTAGGGTGCCTCATCGACTGAACCATCACCTGGTTTGGCGATATGTCAGGATGTTGTTTAGCTAGCGTGATTAACGTATTTCGTGGACCGACCTCCAGTAAAATCCACTCTGGCTTTTCAAACAACTTTTCAATAGCCTCAGCATATCGTACAGGTTGTCGAATATTGTTCACCCAATATTCAGGATTTCTTAGCTCATCAGGGGATGTCCAATCAGCCAGAACAGTAGAAACGACCGGTATTGATGGGGCTGAAAAAGTCATGGTAGATACAAATTTGCGGTACTTTTCCAGCACCGGATCCATCATATGTGAATGAAATGCATGTGATGTTTCCAGTATGCGAGTGGTAACATCCATTGTATCAAAAACATTTTTAATGGCATCAATGGCTTCAAAATCACCGGATAAAACACAGGATGTTGGAGTATTGATTACTGAAATCGACAACCTTTCATTCAGGTATTTTTCAACTTCAGATGAAGGTAGCATAACGGTCAACATAGATCCCGGCTCAAGCTCCTGCATAATACGACCCCTCATTGCAATCAGCTTCAATCCGGTTTCCAGGTCAAATACTCCTGCTATGCAAGCTGCAGTAAATTCACCCATGCTATGACCAAGTACCGCTACGGGTTTTATTCCCAGGTCAATCCAGTACATGGCCATTGAATATTCAATAGCAAAGATTGCGGGCTGCGCAAAGACTGTATTTTGTAATTTATTCGTTGCTTTTTCCTCATGGCCCGAAGCAGGGAAAATCATTTTTCGGATGTCCACATTCATTATGGGCTTCAATATCTCAGCGCATTCATCAAGGTGCATTCTAAAAACAGAGTTGGACCGATATAAATCCCGACCCATATTTATATATTGCGAAGCCTGCCCTGGAAACAAAAAAACAACTTCTCTACCAACGGCTTGATCTGAAAAAGTTTTAACCGATGCTGCTGGCAGTTTTTCAAGTTTTTTAATGGCATCATTCCGGGTTTCAGCAATTAAGAATCGTCTATTGTTAAATTCTTTTCTTCCGGTCTGAAGTGTATATGCTACATTTGGAAGGTTGGTATTCGGAAAATCTCTTAAAAATTTTGCTAGTTTTGC
>DLXM01000315.1 GCA_003448835.1 Bacteroidota bacterium
GCGACTCAAAAAACCGTTGATGGTCCGTCTAAAAAAGACTGGCGAGGTGGACGTGCTGCTGCAATAAATATCATTCCTTCCAGCACCGGAGCGGCAAAAGCCGTTGGCGAAGTGCGCCCAATAACCAAAGGTAAATTGACAGGGATGTCATTCCGGGTTCCAACTCCGAACGTTTCCGTTGTTGATTTAACTTTCCGCACCGAAAAAGATACCTCAATTGAAGAAATTGATGGTATGCTCAAAAATGCATCCAGAACTTATCTCAAAGATATTCTAGGATTCACCGATGAGGATCTCGTGTCCACTGATTTCATTCACGATCCACGTTCATCCATCTACGACTCAAAAGCTACCCTCGAGAACAATCTCAAAGGTGAAAAACGCTTCTTCAAAGTGGTTTCATGGTACGACAACGAGTGGGGATACTCAAACCGCGTCGTTGATCTGGTTAAATTTATGGCCAGCAAATAAAAGTCCAAAAGCTTTTATTTCGTAACCGTAAGCAAATTTTAGCAGGTGGAAGTCAATTCTGCCTGCTATTTTTTTGGTTGAACATTGTTATGATGTGGTTACTCAGTCTTTTTGATTTGAGTTTATGTTGAAATGAAATTCATCGGGATGGAGGTCAGTGGTTTTCGTGCGTTTTTCCTCTTAAGTTTTGGTTAATTTAATGTCATGTTAACAAAAGTAGAAAAGATTGAGTTTTTGGAAGCCTTTGATCGGGAAATCAAATTGACAATTGGCAAACTTACTATGAATTAATAACCACCGATATGCCATCTCAAAAACCGGATTTTAAAAGGGGACAACACGGATTGCTTCCTGCTATTATTCAGGATGCAACGACACTCCAGGTGTTGATGTTGGGATATGTGAATGCTGAAGCCTTTGATTTATCCATTAATACAAAAAAAGCGACGTTTTATAGCCGTTCACGACAAGAAATTTGGATCAAAGGGGAAACTTCGGGCAATTATTTTGACTTGGTTGAATATAAATTGGATTGTGATCAGGATACGATTCTATTTCTGGTCAATCCACACGGTCCTGCTTGCCACCGTGGTACTACCACCTGTTTTGATGAATAATTAAATCAAAAAAACACAAATCCATCATATCACGTATGCCAATTAAGGATTATTTCGTGCAATGATGTGGTATCCTCCACAATGGATTCAACCAAAGTTCACGATCAACCACCTGTTTTGATGAATAATTCTGTCCGTCCGACCTGATTCTAAAATTTCGTATCTTTGCATTCACAAAAAATCGACCGAATAAATTTCATTAGCATCATGTCATCATCAGCCGAAAAAATTCTCTTCTTGACTCAACTTCAGGATTTACTTGATTCACGAAAAATCGAGATGCCTGAAGGATCGTATACAAGTAAACTATTTGCCAAAGGAACCGATAAAATAGCTCAAAAAGTGGGTGAAGAGGCCGTAGAGACTGTTATTGCCGCAAAAAATGACAACGAAGAATTACTTTATGAGGCNNCGAACTCCAAAGAAGACACAAATAAACATCGTTTTGTCTCCTTCACCCCATCACTCCATCACTTTTTCGCTTGGCTGCGCCTGCACGATTTTCACTCCACTTCGTTTCGATCGTTTCACTCACGATCTACGTCAAAAGACTACGCATCTTACGATGCTTGTGTTTTTCCTACAATTCATGATGTACGCCCAAAGACTGCGTGCTTTGAAAGCACTTGTGTTTGGTCTCCCATTCGTCGGTAGACTGCGTGGCTATTGCCACTTGTGTATTTCGCTTCACTTCGTTCCACGATCTTCGGTACTAGACTTCGCACTTGCAGTGCTTGTGTACTACCTACGATTCCTACAATTCACTTTTTCACTTTTTTTCTCCTTCACCTTCTAAAACCTAGCCGACTTGACCACACCCCAAATATCCGACTATAGTATGCCTGCCGAATGGCATACACACTCATCAACCTTGTTAAGCTGGCCTGTAAATCGCGAAACATGGCCTAAAGAACGACTCGATCGTGTGGAAAAAGTTTATGTGAACATCATAGCGGCACTAACAAAGTTTGAACATGTTCATTTATTGGTGAATGATGATCTGCTGAAATCAAGAGTTGAACAACTTTTAGAAAATAATGATGTGGATCTTGATGAATTGACTTTCCATATTCGCACGTGTAATGACGTCTGGGCACGGGATTTTGGGCCTATTTTTATCAGAAATGCTCAAAAATCAGGTTCAAACACTGAGTTTGCAATCACAAACTGGGGATTTAACGCCTGGGGAGGCAAATATCCACCTTTCGATAGCGATAATGATGTTCCCCGTTATCTGGCGAAAACCTATGATATTCCGCGATTTGATCCGGATATGATTTTGGAAGGTGGATCCATCGAAACGAATGGTGCGGGTGTGATGCTCGTTACAGAGTCTGTCCTGCTGAACCCAAATCGAAATCCACATTTAACCAAATCTGAGATCGAGTCCCGACTGAAACACTGGCTTGGACAGGATAAGGTTATCTGGCTAAATCGCGGTCTCGAGGGCGACGACACCGACGGACACATCGATGATTTAAGTCGTTTTTTCAATGAAAATACAATATTGACTATGATCACTGACGATCCTGATGACATAAATTATGAAGCACTTCAGGAGAATCTGGAAATTCTTCGCAATGCCACCGATCAACATGGAAATTCATTCAACATTGTGACCCTTCCACTGCCACTAACTCATATCGAAGGCACTACAGTTGATGGAAGTGAGCAT
>DLXM01000197.1 GCA_003448835.1 Bacteroidota bacterium
ACAGCTACGGAGTAGGTCCTCAGGGAGTATTATTACCCACATTTTGGCGATACCCGGGACAAACTACCTGCCACGGAGTACAACTTACTGACGGCCATATACTTTATGAGTTCAACCAAAGTGACGAAGGTGGGCGATTTATTCGCCATGTAACTCAATATCAGATTGTTGAAATCGAAGACCATACGGACTTACGACCAGGACAATTCTGGGTCACCGAATCCCAACTCCGTAACCTACTTCGGACCTCAAACCTCATCGGATTATCCTTAAGAATCGTCCTAAGTGCTCAACTCAACCGCTTCCTCTAACCTGGATCTGTGAACAATACTTACCAATTGCACCATTCGAAAATACACTCAATGAGCAAACTTTAATCATTGGAATCAGGAATTTCAATTTCCCGGAAGCTGGTGTTGATTAAATAACAAAATTTCTCAACTAAAATTGCGATTTACATATTCCTCGGTTTCCATATCCTTAGGGTGTGGAATGAATGAAAATCAAAAAACTACAACATTTATACCTAAATATATTCGTGAAATCCCCTTTGCGAACTTTTAATGTTTTTTTATAAATGTGAATTAATTTTTTACCCAAATTCCTTAGTTATATTCAGGATTAGTCAATTCAGTTCAAAAGGTTGGGATGAAGTCAAAGAAATTGATGCTGATAGCATCTATTATTACTATATATGCATCGATAGGATACGGACAGTCAAGTCCCGTTGTCAACGATAATTACGTTATTCAGGCCCATCAAGTCCCATTGAATGAGCGTATTACATTAGATGGATCTTTATCCGAATCGGCTTGGTTAAGCGTAACTCCAATTACAAACTTCCGGCAGCAAGTCCCATTGGAAGGTGGAAATCCTACAGAACATACCGAAATTCGAATTCTTTATGATGAAAATCATCTTTATATCGGCGCAATCATGCACGACTCCGATCCCTCAGCAATCCTCGCTTTTCAAAAACGATGGGACCAGGGACTCGGCGCTGACGATCGGTTTATGTGGATCCTCGACACTTTCAATGATGGTAGAAACGCATATTTCTTTGAAATTAATCCAGCCGGACTTATGGGCGATGGGTTATTAACCGTTGGACAAGGCACAAACATAAACAAAGCATGGAACGGAATCTGGGAAGCCCGGGTAAAAGTTTCCGAAATTGGGTGGACAGCCGAAATACGAATTCCATTTAAAACCCTCGATTTTAATGCCGATCAAACCGTTTGGGGAATAAATTTCCAGAGAACGGTACGCCGTAATAGTGAAGAAATTCTGTGGTCCGGATGGCGTCTTAATCAAGGTTTGTTCCGACCACAAGACGCCGGAAAACTTGTAGGTTTGAACAATTTAAATCAAGGTCTCGGGCTGGAAATCAAACCATATTATCAACCGTTAAACCTACTCGAACGTTCAACTCAAATGGTACCAGAAACGATAATTTCGATGCAGATGCCGGATTTGATGTCACATACAGTATTACACCTAGTTTTCGTACATCTTTATCTGTAAACACTGATTTTGCAGAGTCTGAAGTAGATCAAAGACGTGTAAATCTTACTCGTTTCCCTTTGGTATTTCCAGAGCAACGTAGCTTCTTCCTCGAAGGATCCAGTATTTTTAGTTTCGCAGAATCCAGCTCAGTGAATCCATTTTTCAGTCGTCGAATCGGACTAGTGAATGGTGCTCCGGTTCCGATCTTGTTTGGTGCCAGAGCAATCGGACGCGCTGGCAATACTAACATCGGATTTTATCAAATCAGAACGGCAAAAAGTGATGTCAACGAAGAAGATTTCACCGTCGCTCGTATCACTCAAAACATCTTCAAAGAGAGTCGAATTGGGATAATTTATACCCGAAGAGCAACTATGAATGATGAGCTCACACCCGTTCGGGAGACTTTTGGCACCGACTTTGAAATGGCCACATCCAACTTTATGGGTGATAAAAATCTTCAATTCCAATTATTCTTTGTGGGTCACACGTTAAATGGTCTCAATGATACAAGTGAGTTTTTGGATCGAACCGCACGTGGATTTCGACTTTCTTTCCCGAATTTTCCATTTTACGGACACGCTTCATACCGTGAATTTGGAATCGCATACAATCCGGCAGTCGGCATAGCTCCAAGAAATGGGTTTCGTAGATTTCAACCATCTATTGGATACCAGAAAGTATTAAGTAACAATAAAATTATCCGTTCCTTAACAACTGAAATCAGATACACCAACTTTATGGACATGGATTTCAAACCAGAATCCATTGAATTCATCTTTCAACCTGTTGAAATGGTGTTCGAAAGTGGAGACGAAATTGAATTTCAAACCGGATTCTACTCTGAACGTCTCATTGAAGATTTTGATATCCAACGCAATGGCAAACACATAGTTCCGGTTGGAACCTACAAGCATCCATTTTTCCGAACTCAAGTCACGACAGCCAGATATCGATTAATTTCTACCGAATTTTCATTCCTCAGAGAAGGATACTGGACTGGAACCCGGAATGAATACATCGGTAGAGTAACCGTTCGACCATACATCGGTATAAACCTCACAGCTAACTGGTCTCGTGAAGATATTGAGCTCCATGACGGAGCATTTCATGCCGATGTTTATAGGTTCAGAGGTAATATTGACCTCACTCCTTTTACATCCTATACTTCGATGATTCAGTACGATAACCTGAGTCGACTCATGGGTCTATATCAACGATTTCATTGGATAATCACACCCGGTACTGACCTTTATCTGGTCTATACCTGGAACTGGCGAGAATTAAACAACCGATTCACACCACTTGAAACCAGCGGTTCTATAAAATTGAGTTATACACATCGTCTTTAAAGCTAAAGATTTTATATTGATGGATATCGTTAATTATCTAACTACATCCGTCATGAAATATCTAATTCGTTTATTTGTCGTTACCATCATTCTAACGACCAGCATAACTGTTGTTTCAGCACAAACTACTTATCAAACACCACCACTAGAAGTTGCTGCACTTGTGGATGCCCCTTCGAGTCCTGGTTTTATGTTGTCACCGGACCGATCCGTTGCCATTTTACTACATTCACCCGGAGTTCGGACAATTGAAGACCTTGCACAACCTGAATACCGCCTTGCCGGAATCCGAATAAATCCACGAACCAATGGACCTAGTCGTTCAGGTTACAATAATCGCCTTACAATTATGAATCTGGATGATCTCAGCGAACGAGATATCACAGGACTACCAAACAACCCAAGAATCCAGAATGTGAGTTTTTCTCCCAATGGTGAAAGACTCGCTTTTACGCTAACCATGGATCGCCACATCGAACTGTGGACAGCTGAAATCTCATCTGCTCAAGCAAAAAGAACTGGAACTTTTGCTGTAAATAACACATGGTTTGGGGCACCATTCGACTGGTTTCCAAATAGCACAAAGCTTTTAGTTCGAGCAATCTCACCCAACCGCGACGCTGAACCAATCCGTAGTCTTGCGCCAGCCGGACCAACTATTCAGGATGGAACCGGAGATGCAGCACCTGCCCGTACTTATCAGGATTTACTAACTGATGCTCATGATGAGGCGCTGTTTGATTATTTCTTTACGTCTCAGCTTATGGTAGTTGACATAAATGGAACAGCCACAAATTTAGGAAATGAAGCCATTTATTCTTCGATTTCAGTTTCACCGGACGGACAGTATATCCTCACCAGCCAGATCGAACACCCTTACTCATATACGGTTCCGGCAAGCAGATTCCCTCAAACCACTCAAGTGTGGGATAATCAGGGAAATGTCGTCACAACGATTGCGAAAATCCCATTACTCGATAATGTTCCGATAGCATTTAATTCAACCTGGGAAGGAAGACGTAGCATATCATGGAGAGCAGATGCTCCATCTACACTTTATTTTATTGAAGCACAGGACGGTGGAAACCCGGAAAATGACGCTGAGATTCGTGATATTGTGTACTTATTGGATGCCCCATTTAACGGAGCACCTATCGAACTCGCACAACTTGCCACCAGATATGCGGGGATTGCCTGGGGTAACGATGAGCTCGCAATTGTATCGGAATCCTGGAGAGCAACCAGAAATACTAAATCATGGAGAGTCCAACCCGGGAATCCGTCCACTGAAAAAGCATTGTTGTTTGACAGAAATTATGAAGATCGCTACACCGATCCCGGAAGTCCAATGTATAAATCGCTTGGAAATGGATTTTCGGCCATGCACCTCATCAACAATGGTTCTGAAATTTTGATGTCAGGACAAGGTGCATCACCCGAAGGTATGAGACCTTTTTTACGAGCTTTTAATTTCGGGGATAATTCAATTCGTGAATTGTGGAGATCGGAAGCTCCCTATTATGCATCTGTTTCGGCAATTGTTGACGATGAAGCAAATACTGTGATCATCCGCCGTGAATCAAATGATATCCCGCCTAATTATGTGGAAGTCAATTTAGAAAATGGTCGATCCAGATCAATTACTGATTTCCCACATCCGACTCCGGAATTGGTCGGAGTACAATCTGAGTTTCTGACGTACGAACGTTCAGACGGACTTCCACTCACCGGTCAACTACTTCTTCCACCTGGATATAATGCAGAGCGTGACGGTCCATTACCGTTGATGATTTGGGCGTATCCACGCGAATTTGCCAGTGCCGATGCAGCTGGACAGGTCACCGACAGTCCGCATCGATTTAATGCCATCAGTTACTGGGGACCACATTTTCTAGTAACTCAGGGATATGCGGTGTTGAATAATGCATCAATGCCGATTGTTGCGCCGGGTCCGGGACAAGAACCAAATGACATTTTCCTTGAGCAGTTGGTAGGAAACGCCAAAGCAGCGATTGATTATTTAGCCCAGCGAGGAATTGCAGATCCGGACCGAGTGGCAGTTGGAGGACATTCGTATGGTGCATTTATGACTGGTAATTTGTTAGCACATTCTAACCTATTCAAAGCTGGAATTGCACGAAGTGGTGCTTATAATCGAAGTTTAACACCGTTTGGATTTCAGGCGGAGCCAAGATCTATATGGGAAGCACGCGATACATACATTAATATGTCCCCGTTTTTCTTTGCACACCAGATAAAAACACCAATACTGTTTATACATGGTGAAGCGGATAATAACTCAGGTACATTCCCGATTCAAAGTGATCGGATGTTCCAGGCAGTTAAAGGAAACGGAGGAACAGCGCGATTAGTGATGTTACCTCATGAAAGCCATGGATATGCAGCTCGCGAGTCACTATTGCATATGTTGTGGGAAACCATTGAGTGGTTGGATAAATACGTTAAGTAATGTAATACTTCAGGAACTATTATGGTGCGCTCAGGATTGTCTTCATGTAGAATAACAATCCGTTGAGTCCAAAAATACGTATATAAAATACAATTGATAATAATCATCCTTAATACGATACTTCGTGCGAGCGGCATTACTGCTTCACGCGAGAAAGATCTTTTGAAACGCATTTCGAATGCCGATTCAAAAGCTTTTGAAGATTTCTATGATCTATACCATGGCATCATGTTCAGGTTGATTTATTCAATTGTAAGGCAAAAAGAAGAAGCTGAAGATATATTGCAGGAAGTATTACATCAAATTTGGACAAGGTCCACTTTTTATGACGAATCTAAAGGATCGGTCTATACCTGGGTATCTACAATGAGTAGAAATAAAGCATTAGATTATCTCAGGTCGAAATCACATAAGAATAATCTTAAAACAGATAAAGACCCGGATTTTTTTATCCTTTCCAATATCGAATCCAACGGGCTAGACCCACTTGAAAAAACAATTTTAAATAACCGAGCATTGATTCTAAGTGAAGCTTTATCATCCATACCCGATGACCAAAAATTGGTATTACAGATTGCTTATTTTGAAGGATGTTCACAATCTGAGATCGCAGAAAAACTCGGGATTCCACTTGGGACAGTAAAAACACGCATGCGCCAGGGACTGATTAAACTGGAATCACTTCTATCTAAGGTAATGAGGTGAGAAATGGCTGCAATTAAAAACACATTTAAAGAGCAGTGTACAGATTATCTCACAAAAGGAATGGGTTTTGAGGAAGCTACTGCTTTTGAATCTTATCTATTAGAAGCCACATCCGATGAAAAACGTTATTTCAATCGACTTAGAGATAGTTTCGCAATGATGGCTTTTGAATCACACGATATCCGACCTTCAAAAGATTTGAAACCCCGGATTTTATCAGCCATAATTCCGGAGAAGACCAATAATGTAACACCGATATACTGGAAATTCTTTGCGACAGCTGCGATGATCTTAATCATTCTAAGTGGAGTACTTGGATATATGTTGCTGCAGGAAAAACGGGTTAAGGAAATACAACAGACCCGAATTGAATTATTATCAAATGAGCTGGATGCTCATCGGGAGCTATTTGCATTGTTGCAGCGTCAGGGCGTTCAAATAGTGGGTTTGGATGGACTTGAAGTGAATCCGGGGGGATTTGCCAATATTGTTTGGGATCAAGAATTGCGGGAAGCATTCATGCATGTGTCTAATTTGCCGACAGCACCCTCTGACAAAGATTATCAATTATGGTTAATCGTGGATGCTAAACCTGTTTCTGCCGGTATATTTAATGCGAGTTCTGCCGGAGGAAATCTATTTTATAAGATTAATGATTTGAATTACACGCCTGAGTCGGCGGTACAAGCATTTGCGGTAACATTGGAACCTGAGGGCGGAGTGTCTCAACCTTCCGGTGATATGTTCCTATTCG
>DLXM01000165.1 GCA_003448835.1 Bacteroidota bacterium
TAATCAAACATCTATGTCATCGAAGAGCGTAACTTCTCGGGGTGTAGCCACAGACCAGCGAGTCGAGGTCAATGGGCTTACCTACAACGCGTTGATTGAGCAGTTGGTGGTTGATTTGAGGAATCAGATCTAACCACTGGTGAGCAAAGAAATCGAAACATTAACGCAGGGTGGGGCTCGAAGGCACACGGGTCAAGGCAAGGGCACGCTTGAAGAAGTCGTTGCCCCGGAAGTTTTCGATGTTATTAATGTCGTTATTGCCTAAGCTCAGCAGGCCGTTGTAGGACTTCAGGGCGTCGATGTTGGCGATAACAGTCCGGATGGAAAAGGCAGTATCGAGCAGGGATTTGAGCTCGGCGAACTTGTGATATTGACCTATCAAGGCCAAACCGGCGTGAGATATGAGGTCGTAGGGGAGCTTTTGGTAATGAAGTCTGTCATGATCTTGTCCACCTTTAGGGTGAACAGATTTTCACACCTAAGTCATTAATTTATTTGGGTAAGTTAGAAGTTTTTGACTTTGAAGTCACAGATTCAGGTTTAGGCCTTGATTTGGCATCGCATTTGTAAAGATATGAAATATATATATTTTTTGGCATTTCTATTTCCCTACAGAAGCTTCAGTTTGGATTTAATTGGCCTAACGATACCAAACTATTATTTTTTATTTCCATTTCTGTTTATAAACTTTATATATGGGAAAAAAAAGGCAAAAAAAGTAATCTATGTTATTGCAATATTTCCGATCATCCTAACACTATTTTATGTTGTTAAGGCGTCAGAGCAAGGATTTTCTACGCTAGGTTTAACAGGTATTAATCTTATAATTAATTTCATCTTTATTTTTCTATTTGCACATTATTCAGTTAATAATGTAACGTTATTCATTTGGATGATTAAAAGACTTATTTTAATTAATATAATATATGCAATTGTACAAAATATTCTATTATTACTTGGCTACGATCAATTGACGATGTTTCATTCAAATTTGGCATCTCAGATTAACTATGTTCAACCTGAATTCATTTATCCTGTTTTTCGCGTCAGCGGCTTCTTTAACGAATCGTCACAGCTGATTATATTTATAATATTAAGCCTAGTTTTTCTTGAAACAATAAATAGAAATACACATAAATATATTAAATATATACTAAGCATTATGTCAGGAAGCAAGACTGGCGGTCTCTATGTCTTGTCATTTATTTTGTTTTCAAATATATATTTAATGGCAATAGCTTCTTTTGCCTTACTATTTATTACTAGTTATTTGTTAACGGAGCAACCAAAATGGTTTCTTTTTTCAATAATGGCTTTTGAGCATAGGTATGAGGGATTGATCGAAAGTTTCGATGTTGTAATTGATCCCTTGATTGGGGTATCATTCGATGAAATTATCGGATTGGATTTCATAAGCATCTACTACGTTTCACTTGGATGGATTGGTGTGACAATTTTAATTACATACATTGCTTATACAATATATTTATCAAAAAATCTGATGTTCTTATTTTTGCTTCCAATTTCTCTGGCTGCTAATGGCGCTCTTCCATCAATGCAATATATTTTATTTGTTGCCTCAGCTGTAATACTATTCGAAAATCATAAAAATAAAATTAATTTACATTAATATTATGTTAATTTCAATAATAACTACTACATTAAATTCAAAAAAATGCATTGCCGATTTAACGAAAGATATATTAAATCAATCTGACCAGAATTTTACATGGATCATAATTGATGGAGGCTCAACCGATGGCACTGTAGAGTTTTTAAGAAATTCGATTAGACCAAATGATATTTTATTAAGTGAAAAAGATTTCGGAATTTATGATGCACTTAATAAGGGAATAAATTTATCTTCTTCAGTATATTACTTGGTTGCAGGTGCAGATGATAGAATTTATACTGAAACCTTGAAGGTATTTAATACTCGTGCGATAGATAGCAATGCCGATGTAATTGCTGCAGCCATCCAATACGGAGCGAATATTCTTACGCCAAATATTGGAACTTGTTCACGAAAAGGACAAAATGCTTTAATAGCGAATCATTCAGTCTCTACAATTTTTAGAAAAAAATTACATATTAGTTACGGTTTTTATACTCACAGATTTCCGATTTGTGCTGATCAGTATTTTTTGCGAAAGATACATGAAGCCGGGGTGAATTTTTCCTACATCCCAGATTATATTGCTGGATATTTCTCGAACTCCGGAGTAACCCATTCAGATTATTTTGGAGCTTTAACGGAATTTACGCGCATCCAATTGTTATTTGAAAAGCACAAACTATTTCAATTATTATTATTTTTTATAAGATGTATAAAAAATATAAAAAAAATATTACATTAACTGTCGAGTATTAACTTATGGTAGCTAAAAATATTTTAATTTCATCAATTTCATCTGAAACAAAGGATGGTGGAGGGTGGGTAACGCGGCGGATTTTGAAAATCGTTCCCATTGATTTCCTTATAGTAAGAGGCAGTCAATTTTCATTGAAAGTAATTTATGCCGTATTTGGAATCATAGCTATTCCATTTTTGCATCCAATTTTCACTCGTTATATTCCTTTAAATATTTTTTCATATTTAAATGAAAATATTTATCTTAACTTTTCGCAGACATTTTCTAATACTTTTTTCTCTAAGCAATGCATAGTCGTGTGTCACGATTTACAGTGTCACCGGCGTTTCATTTTTACAAGATGGGCAAGATGGTCGGAGCGTTGCGTTTTAAACCGGGCAAGGCAAGTTTATGTTCTTTCTTACCGTGACGCCAAAATCGTACGCCGCTATTATGGTGTGCCATCTAGTTGTATAAAAAATATTGGTGAAGCACTACTGTGCAACATTCATTCCTTTAATAATGAATTTATTGGACCTATTAGAAAAGTGTTTTTTTTAGGTAGCTTGGAGCGACTTGAAAATTATGAAGGTATGGTTTGGTTTGTAAAAAATGTGTTGCCGTATTGTCCTTTATTAAAAGTTAAAATGGTTGGTAAAAATAACGTTAAATTCATTATTAATCATTCTCAACTGGAGTATTTAGGTTTTGTTAATGATTTAGACTCATTCATCAGAAATGAGGATTTAATGATAGCGCCAATGTTTTCTGATGCTGGTATTAAAATTAAAGTTATTGAGTCACTAGAACGAAAAATTCCCGTAATGGGAACAAAGCAAGCATATAGTGGTTTGCCAATTAAGCCGCATAATTTTTGTTCAAATGATTCAGAAAAATGGATAGAAACATTAAATACCGGCGGCATTTATTCAATTTGAGCTGAATAATTTTCAATATTTCACTTGATATGACTAAACCGATTTTTTCTATGCGACGACGGAAATTTGCTATATGTTTAGCTGCTTATAACGGAATGACCTATATTGCAGATCAAATTGAATCCATTTTGTTACAGAAGAATGTTGATCTACAAATATTCATCAGTGTAGATCGGTCAGCCGACGGTACGGAAGATTGCCTCGCAGAGCGGGCTCTGTCCGAACCACGTTTGACATTATTGCCTTTTGGAGACCGATTCGGTGGCGCTGGCCCCAATTTTTATCGACTTTTGCGTGACGTCAACTTGGCGGGGTTTGACTATCTGAGTTTTGCTGACCAGGATGATATTTGGCATCCAGAGAAACTTTGGCGCGCACACTGTTTGTTGACGGAGCAAGGTGCGTTTGGATATTCAAGCAACGTAACAGCATTCTGGCCTTCCGGCAAGACTCAGCTAGTTAGAAAAGCGCAACCGCAGCGAACTTGGGATTTTATGTTCGAGGCGGCTGGCCCAGGGTGTACTTATGTACTACAGAGTTGCCTTGCCTTAACCCTTCAGCAAATGGTACGTGGGGCAGACGCGAGTTTGTTGCGAGTTGGCTATCACGATTGGTTGATCTATGCATTTGCCAGGGCCAACAAATATTCATGGGTGATTGATGACTGGTCAAGCATTCAATATCGCCAACATGCCAACAACCAGATTGGTGTCAATGCAGGTTGGCGTTCATACTGGCTACGGGTCCGTAAAATGCTGAGCGGTCATGGTTTTGAGCAGTCTTTGCTTATTGCTGATCTAGTACAGGCATCCTCAACACCTGTCGTGCAGCATGGGTTGCGTGGCGGTCGTCTAGGTTATCTGTGGTTGGCCTTGCGTGCCAATCAATGCCGGCGTAAACGCTTGGATCAATTGTGGTTCTTTATGTTGTGCATGTTGTTTGCCGTGGCCAAGCCGCCTGACCGGGTCGGTGCATGACACCCCGTGTTTTTGTCACCGGTGGGCAGGGTTTAGTGGGCAAGGCGTTGGCATCCCGATTGGTGGCAGAAGGACAGGCAGTGCGCGTTAGCACACGCCAGAGGCTCACCAACACATCCCATCGATGTGAGTGCGTGCGAACTACTAATTTGAGTTCTACGACGAACTGGTTACATCTATTAATAATGATAGACACTGTGGTGCATTGTGCTGCCCGCGTACACGTAATGCACGACACCGAGGCCGACCCGTTAGCGGCCTTTCGCTCCGTCAACGTGGAAGGAACCTTGAACCTGGCGCGCCAAGCTGCAGCGGCAGGGGTAAAGCGCTTTGTGTTTATCAGTTCGGTAAAGGTCAACGGCGAGTCCACGCAGCCCGGGCGAGCGTTCAGCGAAGCTGATGCGCCCGACCCGCAAGACGCCTACGGCCAGAG
>DLXM01000090.1 GCA_003448835.1 Bacteroidota bacterium
TTCCGGTATGGTGAAGAAGGTTGGCATTCCAATACAAATGGTGGGAGAAACAGGTCAATGTATACAGACGAAGCGATACATACTGAATGGATAGGTAATTATGGGGTTGCAAGTTCATATATGGCTCCTCACTATTGGGTACAAGGCTATCGCTTGATAAGAGATGTCCATTTATTATTAGATGCGATACCCACATTAGACGTAACAGACCAGACTAAAGAACATATGACAGGAGAAGCTCTTTTTATTAGAGCTTATGCTTACTATGGATTAGCTATGCGCTATGGTGGTTTACCTTTAATAAAGGAAAGTCAAGCATATGACCCAGATGATTTGGAATCTCTCAAGATACCTAGAAGCACTGAAAAGGAAACATATGAATTCATACTTAATGAACTTGATACTGCATCGGAAAAGCTTCCTGATTCATGGGGAGAAGAAGAAGGAAGAAGAGCAAATAAGATGGTTGCACAAGCTCTTAAATCGAGAGTAGGACTTTATGCCGGTTCATTGGCAAAATACTGGCATTTGGCAGCTCTTCAGGGAGAAGCAGTTGATAAAAAGTTAGTAGGTATGGAATCCAGTGATGCAAATGCATTCTTTGCTGCTTCAATAGCTGCATCTGAAGCAGTTATAAATTCAGGGAAATATTCATTGTTTGCACCCACGCCTAGTACTCCTGAAGAAGCAACTGAGAATTACATTAAAATGTTTCAGGATCCCAACATTGCACCAATGGAGGCTATATTTATCCGCGGCTTTAATGTTGTAGGAAGAGGCCACAATTATGATTTCTGGTTCAGTCCTGCCCAAGTAAGAGCCGGAGCTCCATACCCGGGACGTATGAATCCTCTGGTTGAAATGGTTGATCTTTTTGAGGAATATTCTCATCCAGGAGTGTCAGCCCCAATTATAACAACTACTGATCCAAGTGATGTGGATGATTATAATGGATATAATCCATCAAAAACTTATTTGCATTTTGATGAACCTTTGGATCCCTTTAGGGACAAGGATGCCAGATTGCACGCGTATGTTGTGCTCCCCGGAAGTATGATGAGAGGTGTTAGGATTGTAATTCAAGCTGGTTTAATAATGCCGGATGGCACCCCACAAATAAAAACAGGAATCCCCTCAGATGGAGTAACCATTGGAGGAATGACATATTGGCCATGGGGAGCTCAAAATCCAGATAACTATTCGGGCTTCAATTCCAATTCTAGTGTTGCCAGCAGAAACACAAAGACCGGATATTCAATGCGAAAATTTCTTCAGGAAACAGGCACTGCACAAAGCAATGCTGGAATTTCTGATTGGATGGATATCAGATATGCTGAGGTATTGTTAAATTATGCAGAAGCAGTTTTCGAAAGCGGACAGGGTGATGTCGATAAAGCGACAAAAGCTTTGAATGATATAAGAAGACGTGCTGCTTTTACCGACCCTATTCCACTTACGAAAGATAATGTATTCCGTGAAAGAAGAGTTGAATTACTCTTTGAGAACAAACGAGATGCAGATATGAAAAGAAGAAGGGAGCATCATTTATATTTCAACAATCGGCTTGCATGGGCAATGTTACCGGTTTTGGATCTTAGTGTAAGTCCGCCTAAGTATATTTTTGTAAGAGATTTATTCCATTCAGCTGTTGAAAGACCTTTTCCCATTAATTGGTATTACTATCCAATCCCAGGAATAGCAGCTAATGGTTTGGTTCAAAATCCAACAGGTTAAATTTGACGATTATTTATAATATTATAAACGAATTTTAAAATTAAACATTATGAATAGTTTAAAATATATTTTAATTTTTACCATATTGGTTTTTGCATATTCTTGTGAGATAGATAACTATGACGCTCCAAGTGCTGAATTATATGGTACTTTTATTGATGCGGGAACCAATGAACCCGTACAGAGTGAAATCGTGCAGGGTGCTGTAATTCAAATTATTGAATATGGATGGGTAAAGGACCAAACAAACATAACACAAACACTTGTTGTTAAGAATGATGGTACATATAGAAACAGTATGATTTTTCCTGGAAAATATAAGATTAGTGCAGTACAGGGGAATTTTCAACCAATAGCTCCTTTAGATAACTTGGAAATCAGCGGAAGTACCAAACTTGATTTTTTAGTAACTCCGTATTTAAGAATCAAAGATGCTTCCATTGTTCGAAATGGAGATATTGTTACAGCTACTTTTAAAGTTGAAAAAACAACTGGCGATAATATTGCCCGCATTGGATTGTTTTCACATCCGAATATGGCTGTAGGTACCAACACAAGTCTTGTAATGTCGCAAAGTACAGCTGATTTGAATTCGAATCCGGACAAAACTCATACCCTTAAGATCGATTTAAATAATCCTAATTTTATTACTGGAAGATCCTATTATTTCCGGATAGGAGCTTTAAGTAGCGCATCAGGAGCGAGGTTTAACTACGCGCCTGCAATTAATATAACTATATAGACATTCAATATACGGGGCTGCCTTGTCGGAGATATTTTAGGTTAATAACTGGTGAGGCAGCCTCGTCTATCCCTTTTTCAACCTTTATTATTTAGTTTAATATGAAAATCATTTGACAAAGCTCAGTGCAGGATATAGGACTTTTCTCTTAAAGTTTTTGTTAAAAGTGCTGATTGGAAAATTATTATTGAATGAAAAAGGTGAAATACGATTGTTGCTAATAAATGTTTTTACAGTAGAGTCAGCTAAAAATAGCTTAAAGGTGCTGTGAGAAACTCATTATAAGTAGATTACAAAAAAATGGCCGCATCTCTATTTGAAAATGAAATGCCAATATTTTGCGATTTTATTAATAGTAAATCATAGATAATTAATATTTTATAAGGAGATAAAAGGCTAATTTTTTTCAATTCTGATTTTTTTATACACAACTGTAATGACCTCATAATAAAAATGTAATAAGATGAAAAATTCATTGATTTCTTTTCTAATCATTTTTTTAATTTTGTTTAGTTTAGATGTCTTCTCTCAAAAATTATTTGTAAAATCAGGAAAAAATATCATAGAAGCAGAAAATGCTGAACCATTTTTGTGGATTGGCGATACCGCATGGGACCTATTCAGTGATCTGAATAGAGAGGAATCAGTTTTTTATTTAGATAATCGGAAAGAAAAAGGATTCACAGTCATTCAGGCAACATTAATTATGGGTGGTTTTAATCAGCCAAATGTTTATGGTGATGCCATTTTTCTGGATAGAGATCCAATAAAACCAAACGAAAAATTCTTTGAATATGTAGATTTTATTGTAAATGAAGCTGCAAAAAGAGGAATATTTATGGGACTGCTGCCCACTTGGGCAAACAATGTGGTTGCGAGGGATGATGGCAATGCTAATTTCAATACTGAAAATGCATTAGCCTATGGCCATTATCTCGGAAACAGGTACAAAAACAAACCTGTTATCTGGATTCTAGGTGGTGACCGAAACGTGCAAACTGATGATGAATATGTTATTTGGGAAGCAATGGCAACAGGCATTCGTGAGGGAAGTAGCGGAAATAATCTGATCACCTATCATCCAACAGCACCAATATCCTCTCATTTCTGGTTTCATAATGAACCCTGGCTGTCATTCAACACCATTCAAAGTGGTCATTTCAAAAAATTTCAAACCGAAATTTATGAATTTGGAATGGTATTTCAGCAACTTAATCCTATAAAACCTTGGATAAACTCCGAACCTGCGTATGAGGATATTCCAGTGTTGTTCTGGCATTATTCTGATTTTAAGAAATATGGCAAAGTGAAGGAAGATGTCATCGGTGAAGATGGACTGATAAAAGACAGAAATTATTTTTCTGATGGGTTCTTTGATGATTATGATGTGCGCATGGAAGCTTATTGGACTTTTTTCTCTGGTGGAGTTGGATATACTTATGGGAATAATGCCATTTGGCAAATGTATAAACCGGGAACTAGATATCACGTCCCTTGCCTGACTTTCTGGGAAGAGGCACTGGATCGTCCCGGAGCTGATGATATGAGGCATGTCAGTAAACTTTTTACGAGCTACCCACTTGGGAGTTTTCATATCGACCAATCTGTTATATATGGCACTAATTTTCTCAATGAAAGCAATATCAGGGCAGTCGTTGGCAATGATAGATCGTTCATCCTGTTGTACTTAAACAAAGGGCAGGAAGTTCGTGTAAATATGACCAAGCTAATTCGCAATGGAACAGCTTCCTGGTTTAATCCACGCGAAGGTTCACTAGAGAAAATTGGAAAGGTTGAGAACAAAGGTTTTCAATTATTTGATCCTCCAGGTGATGCAGGCATGCACGGGAACGACTGGATTTTGGTTCTAGAAGCTGCCCAAATTTAAAGCATTATACAATATTTCTGTCCACGCAAAAACATTCACTCTGCTGTGATGAAAAGACTTATTTTTTGGACCAGTTTTATACTTTTGTACACCTGCTGTCCTGACTTTTGCTTAGCTGGTACTTATCAACTCAAACAAATAGGAGGGATTGCAAATGTTTATAACATCATGACGTTTGGCGCTGTTGGAGATGGTGTTACAATAAATAC
>DLXM01000249.1 GCA_003448835.1 Bacteroidota bacterium
GGTTTGTCATCTGCCGCATTCTCAATGAGACGATCTGTTGCAACTACAAATGGGATTTATACAATGAATCTAGCTTCACCGGATGCCAGAGTGCTTTTTGTAGATCAACAACATTTACTTTCGAATATTGTAAACAACTTCCCGGAAAACTGGAACCGAAGAGAAGCTAATGATTTGATTTTGAGGACTGGGTATTCGGTCTCGTTACCTGATGGAGGATTTGATTCGGGTCAATCTGCCCGGTTTGGTTGGGAAGCATCGGTACCTTTGGTCGTGAACCGTGGTTGGTTTTTTAATGATCCTAACTCCTATTCTAGTTTAAAGATCGATTCGGAATTCACCGTACTTCAGGCCTTGAGACCTATGGGAGAATCGGTCCAGGATGGCATTTTAATTCGATTAAGAAACACTAACCCAAACCAAAAAGAACAAGTCTCAGTACAAGCGCCGTGGTTTACACGGGGCAAAATCAATAAAACCGACTACTTTGGAGGAAATCAAACTCAACTAACTGTTGAAAACGGCAAATTCAAAATCGGAGTAGAACCTAATGAAACCGTCACATTAATGTGGAACAAAAAATAAATCAAACCCAAAAAATCATGAAAAAATACAAACTATCTAAATACATCCCAGTATTTATCGTATCCCTAATTTTTGTAAGTTGCGTAATCGATGAAGTAAAACAGCCCGAAACCGTGGAAGCTGCAAGCTCCTTTGAAATTACATTGGACGCTAGAACAACAGAAACTGATAACTCAGCTAAATATGGTTTTCTCGCCGTTTTCTTACCTTTAGAATTTGAAATTGACTCAGTAGCATTCTCTGGATCAATTGGCGAGGGTTATTTCTATGAGATGGACAATGATACCGCCTCTAAATGGCATCAAGCTAATTCGAGTGGAATAGGTGTCGGAGTTATTGACCTGTTGGAGGAAAAATTTGGGGAGCAGGATGGTTATGGCTGGAGAGCATTTGAAACCGAAAATGCATACCTAACGGGTGATCAGGCAGAACACACTCATGAAATAAAAATCTATGCCAAAGCCGGGAATACCACTGGCGAGTACGGACTTTCATATGTGGTCTCAGAGACTGCTCTTGACTTCACTGACGCGAGCATGTGGGACGACAGTTTCGATAATATGATTACAGTTGTTAGTGGAACTTCCATTGATAAAAATGATGAAATGGCTTCCAGTTTCAGTTTACATCAAAATTACCCGAACCCATTCAACCCTTCAACGCGAATATCCTACTCTATTGAAAATAGCAGTGAGGTGCTGTTGGAAATCGTAGACATGAATGGTCGTGTAGTTTCAACAATAGTCAACACAGTTCAGACTGCAGGAAACTATGATGTTGTAGCAAATTTGTCCAACCTTCCAAGTGGTGTTTATTTATACCGTCTAAATGTGGATGGTATGTCGCAGGTTCGCAAGATGGCTCTCATCAAATAGTTATACTTACAAACTGAAGGATGGAGCGTATTTCCCTACCCTCCGTCCTCATATTTTTTTCAATTATGCTTAAAATTTTAAGCGTGAAGGACAAAGGTGCGCTTTTTGTCCGGAACGCCCATAATATGATCGGTCAGGATGGCGCGTATAGTATTCCAACTGATGCCGGCCTCTTATTCTTTTTTGGCGATACTGTTATTGGGAAACGTACTCATGGCGAAAGTTTATGGTACCCCGGTGGAGAGGCCATTCAGAATGAATTGATGGAAAAGTTCGGCGAAATATCGGGTATGGTTACTAATTGTGGCCTTCTCTTTAAGTCTGAAACCCAGTTTGACTATATCACTGACGATTTGAATAGGATAAAAACACTGGTTCCATCATTCGAGCATGAGTCTCCCGATAAGTGGAGGGTTTGGTGCATGCACGGGATACAGCTTGGTGAAAAACTATACTTGTTTTACATCAAAGTGAAAATGCTTCCTCAAGGCACAATGCCGGTAAATTTTTCTATTGCTGGTGCTGGCATTGCTGTGGGTGATACCGAATCATGGGATTTTAAGAGACTGAATGATGATGGTGATAACGCTATGTGGAGCGCAAATGAGCCGGCATTCTCCTCTGCTGCACTTGATGGTAAGGACGGATGGATTTACTTGTATGGCGTTCGAAACGAAGGAGGAAATCAACGTTGTTATCTGACCCGAGTGCGACCTGATGGAATTGAGAATAGGTCCAATTATACATACTGGAATGGTACGAACTGGTCTCAGGATATCAACGACATTAAACCAATTCTCTTTGGAATGCCGAACGAGATGTCGGTTTCATGGAATGATCACCTAAATTGCTGGCTTGCCGTTTATAGCAATGGTACTGATGGTGAAATTGTCGGGTGTACTGCTCAAAATCCCGAAGGACCCTGGAGTGAGCCCGTGCTTTTACATAAAGTCAATGTCCCCCATCACGGACTCCCATATCCGGTACTAATCTATGCAGCAAAGGAACATCCAAAATTAGCAAAACAAAACGGGAAAACACTTTGGATTACCTACATCGAATTTGAAGAATATTACCCTCACTTACTCGAAATCGAGATTGAGTGAATCGCGAAATAATTAAATAATCATCCCAATAAATTTCAGAATATAATGATACCCAATGTGTCGGATTTAGGAAGTGATGTGCTAATGCACCGTCATGGAGATATTTTTAACCCCCCGGGACTTACCAATTTCACCGGTACTGTACAAGCTGACCTCGACCCGGTAGGAATTCGATCCGTTAATTTTCCGCCATTTGGTAGCGGAGATGCAGTGACAGCATCACTTTTCATAAACGATAGATTCTGGCCATCACATGGTAAGCCGGTCTCTATCCAATGGTTTCCACATCAATTGGTTCGAAAAACTGAGGTAGATGGTATACATCTGACCAGCACAACCATCGTTCCATTTAATAAAAATGCAGTCATGATTCGAATTGCCTTGGAAAACAGAAGTGGCTCACCTAAAGATGTACCGATAAGGCTTGGTATTACAGGCTATGTGACCAAAGCTGTGCGTCAGTGGAACGAGCCAACGGCACCTGGCGAACTTGACAATTCAGTTGAAGTGGATATTTCACGATCAGCCGTGATTCATAAAGCCCTCCAAAGTGATGCAATTCGTATTCAGGGATTAGTTGCTGATGGGGCATTAGCAACTAAAGTACACCTCCGAACGGTGGTTTCACTTGCGCCCGGGGAAGAAAAAGTGATATGGTATTTGAATGTTACAGAGGATTCTGCACAAAAGGCTTTTGATAGTTTCGATAATCTGGCCTCGAATCCACAGCGTCATCTACACGACTCACACGCACGATGGGATAATGAAATCAAAGACATCTTCACACCTGGTAACGCCTCTTATTCCGGGTTTATGCCAGTTTTAGAAACAACTGACAAGGACATACTGCGAATGTATCACATGGCAATCCTTGGTGTGGTTTATTTCAGAAGGGATAATCTGGCATCGGTATATGGCAGAGCCTATGACACCCTCATGCCAAAATATTGGCAAACCGTTACGTTCATCTGGGATTATGCCCTAAGTGGTCTCACACATGCGTTGCTGGATCCGGGTGTAATGACTAAGTATATGGAATACTGGATGCAGATGGATATTCACAAGCATTTTGGTACAGAATATCTGACTGGAAAACCTGTAGGTCCCTGGTACTCGGTTAATGATTTTGCCATGACATCACTTATCAAAGATTATCTTCGTTGGAATGGGGATACGGAATGGCTCGGTAAATCTTTGAAATCGGGGGACAGTCATCGTACGGTTGCTGGTTTCCTTGAAAAATTCGCAGGTAATTATAAGCAATTTCTCACTCCAAATGGACTGGCGGATTATGGTGGACTGAACAACCTTCTTGAGTGTGTGAGTACATATATCCATGAAGTTGCCAGCTTGAATGCGGCCAATGTATTCAATTTGAGATATACTGCGGAGATATTGGATCATTTAGGTGAAAACAACAAGGCCAAGTCATTTCGCAGCGAGGCAGATGAATTGGTGAAGCAGGTTCAGAAACTATATGTAGATGGAAAAGGCTTCTGGCACACTCGTTTCCCGGATAATCAATTCGTAGAGGTTCGGCATTGCTACGATTTCATAACCATTTTAAATACGATTTCTGATGACCTGACTTCTAAGCAAAAAGAAGAAATGACTCAGTTTTTTGTCAGCGAGTTGCAAACTCCCACTTGGATGAGGGCGTTGTCTCCCGTAGACGATAATGCAACATTTAGCGTCCGTCCCGACCATCAATGGAATGGGGCTTATCCAGCATGGCCAGCTCAGAGCGTGACTGGACTTTACCGAATTGGCCAGGAAGATATCGCTTTCAAATGGCTAAAAGGTCTTGCCAAAACAGCAAACCAGGGTCCTTATGGTCAGGCCCACTTCACTGAAGAAGTCCTGAAGCCGGAGAATGGCGGTGCAATCAAGGCATCTCCTGATATTCCGTGGATCAACGACTGGATTTGTTCCAGCAATGGTAGCTGGACCAATATTATTATCGAGTCCATTTTCGGTGTCAAAGCCGGTCTAAATGGCATTACCGCTGAGCCAAAATTTGGCGATTTTGACCCTAATGCCGCGCTGCGTGGCTTGCACTGGCAAGGCAAAATATATGATGTGACAAAAAAAGGAATCCAGCAACGGTGATTACAACCATTCAATGGAAAAAGAGGGGGCTGGAAAAACCTCCTCTGCTTTTAGGTGATTTTAACCAATGGGAACCAGAGGTAGGTAGCGATATGCCGGATAAACCAGATAACATTATTTGGCAGTATGATGTTCAGGATGACGCCAGATTAGAGTACTGTTTTTTTGACCAAGAACAGGATCTGTTATTCCCGGACCCACAAAACACGTATCAGGTACACAATGGATTAGGTCCCATGTCAGAGCTTGTGATGCCGGGATACAAGTATGATTCAGTCTTTGAACCATTCCGAACAGGTAAAAAAGGCTCATTGAATGAACTAGAAATGATGTCCATTCAAAGCAAACATCTTGGATATTCTAAGGATTTCTGCCTGTATAGGTCCGATACAGATAAGATGGGTCCTCGTGCTTTTTTAGTGTTTCAGGATGGATTTGATTATGTGGAATTTGCCCAAACGGTGCAAATTTTACGCTTCCTGGAAGAATCTGGTCAGATTCCTCCCTGTGATGCCGCCTTCGTTAATCCGCCAAACCGCCACATTGAAGGTAAACCAGACCGAATCTCCGAGTATGGACTCAACCCGGATTATGCCGCATTCTTGGCGAACGAACTTGTTGTACTATATAGTCGATCAACCATAAATGTGTGTATTGGTGCCTCATTCGGCGGACTATGCGCCATTTACACAGCCTTGATGCATCCAAAAATATTCCCAAAAGCTTATAGCCAGTCAGGTTATGTTGGATATCGTAGTGATTACATATTAAATATGCTCCGCGAATCAGATCCTGTTGTAGAGATTTTTGCTGATATCGGGATTTGGGAGCGAAAGGTTGGTGCAACTTTTTTGGATCCATCAGAACTCGATTTTCTAATGGCTAACCGCCGGCTGAAACAGGTTTTACTCGATAAAGGTTACAAACACAAATATTCAGAGCATGCTGAGGGACATACCTGGGGATTCTGGCGAGGTGGACTAGTACGATATCTTCCTGAAATTTTAAAAGGAGTTGACTCATGAGACTTGGACTTGACTTAGGTGGAACAAACCTGAAAATGGGAGTTTTCGACGAATCTGGTAACGAACACC
>DLXM01000379.1 GCA_003448835.1 Bacteroidota bacterium
TTGCCTTTTTTTGATTCTCTGCTGTTTTTGCCTATGATTATCGAATTTTTGTTTCTTCTAATGAAAAATGTAGTGAATATAGGAAAACTTTATAGTTATCTAATTCAAATATAATTTTAATAGGTGATCCTAATGGTAAAACCAAAAGTGGAGCGCGAAACCAAAAATGCAAAATTCAAGAGGATTGCATCAGGTCGAACTTCAAGAATACTTGAAGATCTTCGATTACTTGGGAATTGTGCGAACACTGGAAATTACACCTACACGGAAAATGAAGTCACAAAAATATTTTCGGCAATTGAAAAGGAGTTGAAACGAACCAAATCCCTGTTCAACAAACCCCAGACTGAGTTCTCTTTGGACTGACCCATGATTGCTATACCACTCACCCTAGTGGATGGAACAAAAACGGATTGATGAAAATGGATATAAACGAATTCTACAACTTGGTAAATTCAGCTGCTAGCGTTCTTGATATCGAACACGCTCTCGAAATCTTTGAAAAAGCACATCCTCATAAAATTAAATGGATTCCCGTTGGGGAGAGAGAGAATAATGTAGGTACTATTGGAGCTGCGGCAGATCCTGGTCGATCAATTGTTGAGCGTGTAACAAATGGAATTGATGCTGTGCTAGAACTTGAATATGAACAGCATCACCATCTCCCTGACTGTAGAAGTCCCCGAGAAGCCGCTGTTGCGTGGTTAAATATTCCTCCACAAGGACTTAGTGAATTATCTCAAGCATCTCGCCAAAAAATTGCAGATAAAATTATAGTTACTATTCAAGAAGGGGATTCTCGCAGTTCGCGAATTGTGACGATTCGTGATGAAGGTATTGGACTCACACCTGAACAGATGCCCAAAACCATATTGAGTTTAAACCAAAGCAATAAACTACAGAAATATTACCTTGCAGGAATGTATGGTCAAGGAGGATCGAGTACCTTTGCGCGATGTAAATATACAATTATTACATCAAGATCTGAAGCAAATCCACGGATGGGTTTTACAATTGTTCGTTATTTAGATCTACCTGCTGAAATTTACAAGTCGGGCCATTATGTGTATTTGACTTTTGATGATTCCGTACTTCAGTTAGAAAGACCCATTGAAGAATTCCCCAAAGGGACTGAAGTAAAACACTACGGGTATGATTTAAGCAATTATTCGAGCATGGTTGGTCCGAATAGTGTTTATGGTCTCCTAAATTCGGTTTTATTTGATCCAGTTCTTCCGATATGGCTTGATAACCGAGTTCATAAAAGCCGGCATGTAATTAAAGGCTCAAGAAATGCACTTAACGGCGCCGTGGATGAAGGCGATGAGAATCGAAAAGGGCCCGAACTCTCCCATGCAGTCAAAATGTTTTATCCAAATCTTGGTGATTGGGGAAGAATTGGAATAGAATATTGGGTTCTTCAAAAACCCGACAAAAAGAATCCCACCCCAATAAGAGCTTTTGTTAATTCGCAAAAACCAGTAATTCTGACTTTAAATGGCCAGAGTCATGCTGAGTTTTCAAAAATTCTTGTTAGTAAAAAGGCGGAATTACCCTATCTTACACCTCGACTAATTGGTCATATTGATTGCAATAATTTGTCACCTCTTGCAAAAAGAGAATTATTTGTATCCAATCGAGAGAATGCAAGAATTTGCGTTGTTTCTGATTTAATTCAACAGGAATTTGTGAAAGCCCTAAAATCTGATGATGAGTTGATTAGACTCAACAACGAAGCACGTTCTGAGAATTTGAATGAAAAAGATGAAAATGCACTTCAGCAGATGAGAAAAGAAGTCGCGAATATTTTGCATGTTCAAGGCATTGATTCAACTCTAGCAATTGGGGGTGTAAAAAGTGGTGGAAAAGATAAAAATGAGTCTCCGATTTATCAGATTCCCCATAAAAGAACACTTAAACCTATCGAAATTCATGATCCTCCGACATATATTAAAATAATGTGGAAAGTGGGTGAAGATATACCCCTTTACCCCGGACAGAGGATTTACATCCGTATTGAAACTGATGCAAATAGCACATATCATGATGCAAATGATCCCCAAAAATCGAAACTCAACATCATAAATTCCCCGGGTGTAATTACTGCTTGCGGCTCAACGTCCCTGAATAATGGCCGAATGCGAATTATTTATGAAAGCAACCCCAAAGCAGAAATTGGAACGAAAAGTCAAATTCGTGTTGAATTAACAAGGCCCGGACTTTCAATGTTGGTAGCTGAACATCCAATAATAATCGTTCCAAAACCCCCCGTTACGAACACTAAAAATCAGATTTCTCTTCCCCCGTTTGATATTATTGCAATCGATCCTGATAATCCGATGTGGAATGTGCTAAACTGGCCGGAAGATTCGGATAAAATAGCGTCAGAAGCAATTCTGAATGACGGTATTCTCAATATTTACTACTCGACGGCCTTTCAAAAATATGCGGAAAAGCGAAATAAATTTGAAAGCAGGGATCCCGCCCTAGCCGCATCCTTTACCAATCGCTATGAAATATGGTTAATTATTCACTCGTTGTTATTGGACAGGGATAAACAAACGCAAGATCAAATTGTAAGTTTTGATGATAATACAACTGTGGAAAACTCAGAAATCCTTGATGATTATGAACGACGAGAGAGATGCCGCTTAGCAACGATATCAACGATTATTGCAGAACGAGAAGTGCTTAGTTCTATCCCCCCAACTTCTGATGAATAAATTTCTACAACCCTTTTTTCAGCGCTTTATCAATCGCCCAATAACCGCGTTTAAACTCCTTTTGAAGTGTCTTCATAATTTCTTTTTTCAATTGCCCCTCCGATGTCAACTCATCATATCGGGCAATTAGTTTTTCGCAATCATCTCGTGACCAAGATTTCCCTTGATTTTCTGGATTGTTTATATTCGGAACGCGTAATTGTGGCAATAACTGTCCTGGCTCAATTTTCTCAATTTCGCCAATTTTTTGCTTGAAAATTAAAGGTGATACTTCAAAGCCGGTAATCTTTCGATTTAATCCAATGGCAACCCTAGCAGTGGAGAATCCCCCAAGGAAGAAATCACAAACGCGATCTCCTTCATTACTACTGTATTGTAGAATTTTAATGAGCAAATCATCTGGAAGTTCATTCTTATTTTTTATTTTCCGCGGCTTGTATTGACGGGGGATTTTCCAGACATCTTCTCGGTCCCAGTAATTGATCGATCTTCCTGTTTCAAATTCTTCTTTTAACCCATATCGTGATTCAACGTTGAATGTACGCGATCCCCCTGGCTTTTCATAATACAAAATATGGTAATGGGATGAAACGAATTTCTTCCTTGTAAAAACCCCGAAACTATATTTCCAAATAATATGGTTGACTTCTTTCAGTTTCGTTGCTTTAAGGGCGTGAAGGATGAAGTAGAGATTGGTATACCCGGAAATAATGTAAATTGCGCCCCCGGGTTTCAATATCCGTT
>DLXM01000283.1 GCA_003448835.1 Bacteroidota bacterium
AAACTTCCGAAGAGCCAGACAATATGGAAACCCGTCTTGAATTACTTCATAATAATTTGTCTGCGGCCATTCAAGCTGAAGATTACGAACTAGCAGCCCGTTTACGGGATGAAATTCAACGATTGAAAGGTTAATTTTGACTTCAGAGACTTTTCCATTTAAGGAACTTTCCTTTAGTAAATTATTCTGTGATTATACTCAACAAACCGGACAACTAAAGGATTTTTTTCAATACGATCCACTTTCAGATGATGCCTTACTTTCCAGGGCAAAAAAAGTTGATCATACTTTAAACCCGGCACTTAAACAGGCACTTTTGGCATACAATGATACGTCAAAAATGCATCCCAAAGCCCTGGAAAATCTGAATGCGCTGGTTTCAAATCCAAAAACACGGACCATCGTAACCGGTCAGCAGGTTACATTTGCCGGTGGAACCATGTTCACGATCTATAAAATTCTAACTGCCATTGTCAGGTCAGCTCAACTTGAAAAGATCAGCGACTATAAAGTGGTCCCCATTTTTTGGGTTGCGGATGAGGACCAGGATTTTGATGAAATTTCGCGAATTGGATTTCCCTCTGGAAATGATTGGGTAGAATTTACGCTGGATAGTCCGGAGATTTCCGGGCAACGAGCCGGACAAACTGTTGTTCAGAAAAATATAGCTGAGTTGATTGACTCAATTGAAGTGACACTGCCACCAACAGATCATCGCGATGAAATCATTCAAATGCTCCGGACTTCCTATATCCCGGAATCCATGCATACCGATAGTTTTGCCAGGTTGATCACTCAATTATTCTCACAATTTGGCCTTTTGATATTTGGATCAGCAAAATCTGAATCCAGAAATTTGGTAAAAGATCAAATCATCGAATTAATTGATAAATCGACCTCGATTCATAAAGCATTAGAAAAAACATCAACCAATATTGAAAAGATTTACCACCGACAAGCATCCGTCAGTGAATCTAATTGGTTTATAGTGCTCGAAAATGGTGTCAGAATTAAATTAAACTACGAGAACGATACCTGGTCGACAGGAGAGGGACACACCTATTCCACGAATCAATTAAAAAAACTGGTTGAATCCGATCCGAATGCAGTTTCACCAAACGTTTTCATGCGTCCTATTCTACAGGATTCCATGTTACCAAACCTGGCATTGGTAGGTGGACCCGGAGAAATCGCTTACTATGCTCAAATGAAAGCCGTTTACGAAGTCTGTGGGTTAGAAATGCCGGTCATCATACCACGATTTAGCGGCACCGTTTTTGAAAGTTCTACCCGAAAATATTTTGATGAATTGTCCTTTAAACTTCCAGAATACAACAAACGCATCGAAGACCTTGAGAAAGTTTTCATAGAGAAAACTCAGGATATAGATATCAATGAAAAGTTTGAGTCCTGGAGTGAGGGATTATCCAAATTGGCGGATGAATATGTCCCGATGGTTGAACAAATCGATCCAACCTTAGTGGGGACGCTAAAAAAGGTTGAAAGTGATCAAATTAATATGTTGAATCAGCTAAAAGGCAAGCTGTTCAAAGCGTTAAAGAGCAAACAGGATGTTCAACTTAAACGAATTGCACGAATTCAAATGGCGTTATTTCCGAATAGGAACTTGCAAGAACGAGAACTTGCCTTTATTTATCTGTTAAACAAATATGGTGTTCAGTTTTTGGATGAATTATACCAGATAATCAACGATTCATCGCTTCAGGATCATCATTTGATCGATCTTTAGATTAATATGTGATATGTCCGACACCAAAATTACATTGCGTGAAATTTTCAAGGATTATCGAAATTCATATTCCGATGTAGATTGGATGGAATTATCCAATCAAATTCAAAAAAAAGCATGCTCGCTCATATCAGAGCTCAATCCGGAACGAATTGGGATATATCTGAAATCAACCAAATCCAGAGAAGTTGATACTGACTATATCATCCGAAATATATTTTCAGAACAGCGAAAATTATTTGTTCCGCGGGTTACGGATAAGTCAGGTATCATGGTACTAACCGAATATCTATCGGATTCAAAAATGACAACAAATTTATGGGGAATTCCGGAAGTATTGGATGTAGCATCAGAAGAATCGGTTCCTGAAGTCATGATAGTTCCAATGCTTGGTGGTGATTTCAGGGGATTTCGCATGGGATACGGAAAGGGATATTATGATCGATTTCTAGAGGGTAAAGAATTGATCAAAATTGGATTATGTCCTTCGACGTGTTTGATCGATAAAATTCCTAATGATTCATTTGATGTCAAGATGAATTATATCATAACCGAAGCTGAAATTCTGCGTACTAATGCATAGTATTAAATAGATAGCTATATTATTCTGTTGTAATTAATTGTGAAAAAAAGTGGATAGAACAAAAACAANNAGAAACAGACCTGAGACGACTGATGATAGATTTGAAATCTCTGAACATGAGCTTGAATCTACACTTGAGTCATATTTAGAGCATGAAGAAAAAGAGGAGAAACCTCGTTTATTGAATTTTGTCAGTATGACAGGACTCGTAATGCTAACGGTGGGTTTTTTATCTGTTGTTCAACTTATCCTGCCAATTTCATTTGATTTCACTGGACTTCTATACTTATTACCTGTATTTGGTGGTATTTTGGCACTTTTTTACGGACTCGGAATCTTCTCGAGTGAACGGCGAAGTAAAAAACGTAAAGACAAGAAAAATCGCGAGCTCAAAGAAAAAACTAAAGCACGTTATGCGTCAGCTTATCGCGGACCCGAAATAGATCTTGATTCATTTGCGCTTAAAACAAAAAAGAAATTGTTTAAGTCACGTCGTGATCGAAAAATTTTCGGCGTTTGTGCTGGTATAGCCGATTATCTGGGTATTGATCCGACCATGATCCGAATTTTATTTGTGGTTTTCTTTTTGATTGGTTCCGGAACACCTGCGTTAATTTATATCCTGTTAGGGTTAATTCTTGATAAAGAGCCACCTGTGCTCGAGCAATAAGGCAGATCTATGTTGATAATTTCATTTGAAGGAATTGATGGTAGTGGAAAAACTACGCAAATCAATTTATTGAAGAAAAAGCTTGAAGCCGATGGGGTGGATGTTCGTTTGTTTCGAGAACCAGGTGGAACCGAATTATCTGAGGTGATACGTGGGATGCTTTTAAATCCGGAGATCGAAATTAATTCAGTAACCGAATTGTTATTGTTTTCTTCTGCGCGGTCACAGTTAATCGCCGAAAAAGTAGAACCTCACATGGGAAGTGAAGGTGTTATTATATTAGACCGTTTTTTTGATTCAACAGTAGCATACCAGGGTTATGGACGGGGTTCGGTTTCACTCGAACAAATATATCAATTGAATAAAATTGCCTCACACGGGATAACACCGGATATCACATTTTATCT
Source organism: Bacteroidota bacterium (assembly GCA_003448835.1). Lineage (GTDB taxonomy): Bacteria > Bacteroidota > Rhodothermia > Balneolales > HLUCCA01 > UBA11400. The sequence continues at coordinate 3,411 of DLXM01000283.1, forward strand.
GCGTGTCGATCTCGAAACGGCCGAAAAAAGACGATCCAATTTCTTAAAAGATCGAATGGAACGAGCAGGGAACGATTTTTATCAGAAAGTGATCCTTGGATTTGATGAAATCTCAAAATCAGAACCACGATTTACTGTAATAGATGCTAGTTTAGAGATCGAGTACATCCACAAAAAAATATTGGATCAAGTCACATTAAAGCTCAAAAAAGTGTGACTCGCTTACATAATAAATGAAAAATTTTGCAACTAAATTGATTAGTGTCAATCATTAAGTAAGTGTAGAAAAAAGGGTGAGCTTTTGGCAAGAAGAGTGGATAAGTTAATCTATAAAACGCCGAAAGATTATGCAATAGTGAATAAATTATGGTTCAAATAAGTCTTTTGTATTAAAAATGATTGCCCAAGACCGAAAATATCCGTATTTTTGGTGAATAATATGGTGTTGTACTCAAAATATAACACCCGATAAAAATTCAGCGGTGATCGCCATCGCGAGCAATCAATAATAACTCCACGAATCACAATAGCAAATATGGCGCACGAAAATATCGAAGTTAATCTGCCTCTGGCCAAGGTTTATGAATTAATGAGCTGCCCTGTAGATTTTCCAAAATTCATGAAGTCTATTAACCAGGTTAACAAGATCAATTCACAAACGTTCGAATATTCAACAGAAATTGGTGGCGAAGAGTTTCGTTGGACTACCAATATCATTGATGATCTTCGAAACACACGATTCGCTTGGATTACCATCAACGGTAACCTGAATCAAACTGGAACTATTCGTTTCACTCCATTGGATAACGGCACCAGAACCAGAGTTGATTTGAGTCTGGACTACCGAACTTTCTTTGGCGAACCGTCAGCAGCAGTCGCGAAATTTATTGCAGAACTTCCTGCCATTCTTCAAGACGATTTGAAAACTTTCAAATCACTCGTCGAAGCCGGTACGTTCAATGAGACAAAAAAATCAGTTAGCGTAGAAGCTGCGGTTTAATATTTTACCGATCTCTTTTTTCTAGGGGAAGCAGTTTGCTTCCCCTTTTTTATTTCTGTTAACTGGGTAGTTCTGTATATTCGTGCTCCAATGAATAACAATCTTGCTACACATCATCAATTACGCGACTTTTTGACGCAAACTGCTCCTTACGGACGTTTTGCTGTAGTTTTGGGACGCCCAATCGCTCAATCCATGTCGCCACTGATTCACAACGCCGTATTCCACCATCACCAACTTGATGTTACCTATTATCCGGTTTATGTGAGCGAAGCCGATGAACCTTTGATCCCCGATTTACTGAATCACCCCAATTTTGTAGGTGCAAATATCACCATTCCATTTAAGCAAAAAGTGGGACAATATTTGGATGAAGTCTCTGATATTGTGACTCAAACAAATGCATGTAATACCATTTATCGAAATTCAACAGGACTACTTTGTGGCGAGAATACCGATGTTTTTGGATTTCAGAGCCCACTCGAACCATTTAAGTCCGAAATCCATCACAAGGATGCCATCATATTC
>DLXM01000094.1 GCA_003448835.1 Bacteroidota bacterium
TCATTAAATATGGCGGCAATTTTTTGAATATCATCACCTACTATTTCATCAAGGTCTAATCGTAATTTTAATCTAAATCGTCCTTGATTTTTTTCTCTGAGATTTTCAATTCGATCAATGTTTCGCACTATTACTTTTGGTTGACCACTTTGATTATCAACAGTCCCATCTACAACAATAAGAGTATCCTGATGCAATAAATTCATATGTTTATCATATGGATCTGAGAAAATCAATAATTCTGCTGCACCGTTTTGATCCTCGATTGTGGCAAATGCAATCGGTCGACCTTTTTTATCTCTGGTATGTCGAACAATTGTGATAATTCCCGCAACTGAAACAGAGGATCTATCCGCAACAACTCCAATACTGTCTGACCCTAAATTGTGGCTACAGAATATTTGAGCGTCTTCTTGATATTTATTTAATGGATGTCCACTCAAAAAGAACCCAATGAACTCCCTTTCGCGTTTTAAACGCTCCATACTTGTCCATGGACTGATTTCTTTCAATTTAGGTTCCGTCAAAGTTCCACCTGACTTCGCATCACTGAACAAACTAATCTGGTTCATCGCATCTTCTTGTTGTTTCCTCACCGCATAGGTAACAACATCTTCCAATGATTCCATAAGTTGATTTCGGTTGGGATTCAACGTGTCAAATGCCCCGGCCTGAATCAAACTTTCAATAGTTTTTTTACTACATGATCGTAAATCAACCCGGGAAACCATATCAATAAATGATTTAAATGCCCCCCCCTCTTCCCTAATTTCTACTATGTTAGCGACAGCATTTGATCCGACACCCTTGATCGCTTCCAACCCAAATTGAATCCTATTATCAATTGCAACGAACTGACCCTTACCTGTGTTAATATTCGGTGCATCTACAGGCACATTAATATGTTGACACTCTTCAATAAACTGCGATATTTTTTTTATGTCACCCATATTATGTGTGAGCACTGCGGCCATGTATTCCGCCGGATAATTAGCTTTAAAATACGCTGTATGATAAGCCACGACACTATAAGCTGCAGANNTCCATATCTGACGACAGCGTGGCTGCCATAAACTCAGCAGGATGGTAGACCTTGAGCCAAGCCGTTTGGTAAGCAATTAAAGCGTAAGCTGCAGAGTGAGATTTATTAAAACCATATCCGGCAAAGAAAGCCATTTTCTCAAATACACCATCAGCTACAGCCTGGTCATAACCCCTATCCTTGACAGCACGATTGATAAAAATAGATTTCTGCTTTTCCATCTCCTCAACCTTCTTCTTACCCATCGCACGTCGCAAAATATCGGCTTCACCTAAGCTATACCCACCCATTTCCCGTGCAACCTGCATGATTTGTTCCTGATAAACCATAATCCCGTAGGTAGGCTCCAAAATCGGTTTCAAATCATCATGTGGATACTCAACTTCTTTCTTGCCATGTTTACAAGCAATGTATTCCGGTATAAATTGCATCGGTCCCGGTCGATATAACGCGTTCATAGCGATAAGATCGTCCATACTTGTTGGTTTAAGCTCTTTAAGGTATTTTCTCATCCCGTCAGACTCAAACTGAAAAGTCCCTACTGTTTCACCCCGCTGATATAGTTCATACGTTTTAACATCATCCAGTGGGATATCATCCAGGTTATATTCTTTGCCATGATTTTCTTTAACGTATTGGATGGATGTTTTTAGAATGGAAAGTGTCCTTAATCCAAGAAAATCCATTTTAAGTAGCCCGCAATATTCGGCATTAGGACCATCATACTGAGTTATGACATCCTTTTCTTTAGATAAAGCGACTGGAACATAATCGTGAACTGTTCCAGGTGCAATAATTACCCCGGCGGCGTGGATTCCTGTTTGCCGTGCACATCCTTCAAGGGTTCGGGCGAATTGCATCATTTTTCGCACATCAGGATTATCAGAATCAAATAGTCGCGAGATTTCTTCGAATGTATCCGGATTTTTTATCGGATCCATTATAGCATTAAATGTATCAACACCGGGTTTTTCCGGAAACAACTTTGAGATACGATTCACTTCAGTCAATGGAATTCCAAGGACTCTTCCAACATCCCGGATGGCAGTTTTTGCTTTCATTGTGCCATAAGTCACAATTTGAGCTACATTATCTCTGCCATATTTTTCAACGACATAATCGATTACAGTCTGCCTACCGACGTCATCGAAATCGATATCAATATCAGGCGGAGAGACACGGTCGGGATTCAAAAAACGTTCAAAAAGCAATCCATACTTAAGGGGATCAATGTTTATAATCCCTATGCAGTAAGCGACAACAGAACCGGCAGCAGATCCGCGACCAGGTCCAACAAATACGCCACGATTTCGGGCTTCAGTTGTAAATCCCTGAACAATAAGAAAATACCCTGCAAAACCCATAGACTGGATAATTTTCAGTTCCATTTCAATTCGCTCGGTAACCTCAGAAGGCATACCGGGATATCTTCTTTGAGCCCCTTCATACGTTATAAAACGCAGATAATCGTCCATGCTTGAATATCCGGACGGGACTGAATAATGTGGCAATAACAACTCAGATTTTAACTCAAACTTCTCAACCTTATCAACAATTTCATTCGTATTATCGAGCGCTTCAGGAAGATCTTTAAATAAAGATGCCATCTCAGCCTGAGTTTTTAAGTAAAATTCGCTGCTTAATTCATTTTGATCATCGGTGAATCTAAAACGTTTTTTATCATTAATATCAGCATTCGTTTGAAGTGCTAATAGAATGTCATGAGCTTCAGAATCCTCCCGATCGATGTAATGCGAGTCGTTAGTGCAGATTATTTTAACATTATATTCTTTCGACCATCGTACCAATACTTCGTTACATACATTTTGATCATGAAGTCCGTGTCGTTGAAGTTCAATGTAGTAATCTTCACCAAAGAGATTCAGGTACCATTCAAATACTTTCTTTGCTTCAGCCTCGCCATGTTTAATAATAGCCTGATTTACTTCACTCGCAAGACAACAAGTAGTTGCAATTAACCCTTCAGCGTGTTTTTGAAGTGTTTCCTTATCAATTCTTGGTTTATAATACAGTCCATCAACATAACCCAAAGAAGTCAGCTTGACCAGGTTCTTGTAACCGGCCATATTTTTAGCCAACAAGACTTGATGAAATCGTTGCTTGTTGTCCCGATCGGCCATGGTCGTGGGTGTTAAATAAAACTCGCACCCAATAATCGGTTTAATCCCTTTTTTCTCGGCTTCACTTACGAACTGTGGAACACCAAACATATTACCATGATCTGTTATAGCAATGGCAGGCATGTTGGATTTACTGGCTTTGTCTACAAGCTTGTCAATAACTGCAGCACCATCAAGTAAACTAAATTGAGTATGACAGTGTAAATGAGAAAATTCAGGCACTTACGGTAATTTTTAAATAATGATTAACAAAGATACAATGACAAATTTCGGATTTTCAATCTTAAATTCTTGCTCAAACATAGCTAAAAAATATCGGATAATCGATGTTGAAATTGGTTGATTTTTACACATTGAAGCTAGATGTCTGTAATAGTTTACGCTTCACATAGTTGTACTTTTTTTTAGAGCAAGAATTGTTTGACACCGGTCAATACGTGTGAGGATGATGGGGCAAAAAACCCGTATCTAATAATAGCCTAAAAACAGACACAGGAACAAAATAATCCGGGAGGTAACAGATGAACCTCATTAAACTAAAAAAACCAGAAGCTGATGTTAATAAAAAACACAGTTTATATCTTCAGTATGGGACTATCACAACTTTATTGATATTTATCTTTCTATTCAATGTAAATTTTAAAGTTGAACG
>DLXM01000062.1 GCA_003448835.1 Bacteroidota bacterium
CTGATCAAAGAATGGTCTGTCATCGGATGGTGTTCCTACCCAATCTGCAGTCCAGAGCATAAAACTTACCTTCTCATAATCGAATGAAGCATCATTTCTGATTTCAAAAATGTTAAAATGCACATTAGAAATTAAATTCTGAGTCCAGGCCAGAATTCTGGTATCCATGATCAATCCAAGTCCACCCCGACTTGGATCGGTTACATCAGGTTGAAATCTGGTATTTGCATTATTAATGTAGCGGGTATATAGATCATCACCAGAACGATAGAAAAATTCCTGATCCGCATTAAAAATTCCTTTACCAAAAAAACCATTCCACTCATCAGACCAACCTGGATCGGACTCATCATCCATTTTGTCAGGCCAAAATGTTGGCCAGGTATTGCCTAATGTACTTCCGGGACCACGGTCACTTCTCGCAATTTCTTCAGAATCTTCGTTAAAATACCCAAAAACAGGATTTTGAGCCCAACTATCACCAGTCTGTGGATTCGTTCGATAGTTTGGTGCAATGACAACCGGAAAAGTTTCAGTACCCGTACCACCTTGATTCTGAACTTCAGCACCGGTGAAAATGGACATAAAATATATGTACCATCGATTCGTATTTTTTGGATATTCAAAAACCAATTCGTCCTGACCACTGGCTCGTCCCGCAAAGCCATAATTGTGGTATGTGGCACGTAGATTATTAGCATCTAAAATTGATTTACGGCGATCCTCGAATGAAGAACGTTCATCACTTGGAGTAACATTACCATTTTGTGCATATACCGAGCCCGATCCAACAAGGATGGTAACTAATAATGCAGCTGAAAATATCTTTTTTGTCATATCAATTACTTGATCAAAGTCTTTGTTCAAAATGAATACTGAATGCCAATTTGTACTCGGCGTGGTTCACTATACCAACTTGGATTCTCATAGAACCCAGTGTCAAAAGCTGTTGGTGGGCGTAAAGGTCCTGTCGGGACTCCGGAATCTGAATAAACATAGTTTACATTTCTACGATCCAGCAAGTTGTATAGGTTAATGTTCAATCTGAGGTCATTTTGACCAATTTTGAACGTTTTATACATACTTAAATCGAGTGTAAATACAAATGGCATCCTCACACTATTTGTTAATACATCACCAGATGCAGATAATCCAACCCGTCTTGGAATATCAGTACTTGGTGTATATGGTAAACCGGAAGAAAATCGTTGTAGAATATTAAATCCCCAATTATTGCCTGTGTAGAACATTGAGGAGTTGAATACATGGCTTCTGTCCCAATTCGTTGGAGTCAAGAACCTGGCTAATGCAGTACCGGTAGTATCATTCCTGGACAATGCGGCAAAGAATTCTGATGCCGGATCAGAGTTGGAATCTTCAGCCTGTGAGTATGTATAATCAAAACCAATACTCATATTACTGGAAACTCGTTGATTTAGTGCAATGGTGACCCCTTTTATATTAGCATAATCCCGGTTTATCCAAGTTCCATATCGTACAGATGGAATTGAAGTAATGTTTAAAGGACCGGATGACACATAATCCCGCTTATCTTCGTAAAAGGCAGTTACATCAATCGCAAATCCGGTAAAAATCTCTTGCTGAAGCCCGATTTCGTATTTGATGCTACGTTCGGGTTTGAGGTCCGGATTCCCAAATACACCTTGAATTCCGGAGGTTCTTTGTAAAATCAACCTTTCACCATTGTATAAACGGTTGTAATCTGGAATCTGGAAGAAATAACCATAAGAAAAATGCAATACGCCATTCGCACTTATTGGATAAGCCAGACCCAAACGCGGACTAACGGCATATTTAGGAGTAGTGGACTTCCAAAATGAATCAGCTCGATTGGCATCCTGCTCAAACAATTGGGGATCTCTGGAATCGCCCGGAACACGACCATTTGCCTGAAAATAATCAAATCGAACACCCGCGTTAATGATTAAACTCTCAAATTCGAGACGATCTTGAATATATGCTGCAAATAGCATAGGCTTTCTCTCCCAAACTTCATGACCCGGGGTATTTTCGATAGGAACACCCAGTTCAAGTCTGTCACGTAAATCCTGGGGAAGATCAGATGGAAGCTGGACATTATCTCCAACTTCTAATGATGTCAGACCAAATGATTTATACGCCATGATATCAGTCTGGAACTCAACACCCATTTTGACAAAATTCACATCATTAAACTGACGCGAATATTCAGCTTTTGCAATAAAACTCGTTGTCGATCGATCAAAAAATCCGTTATCAGTTCCAAATCGACTAAATCTACCTGTAGAATTATAATAAAAATCGGAAGGAAGATTCGTGTAGTTCACGTAATTACTAGTCCGGTCATAGTTGAAATACCGTGGATCATACGGTGTATCATATAATGAACTATTGTACTGGTTATAGCGAATAGCAAGGTTAGTTGTAAAGAAATCAACATTTGAGGGGGTAACTGTCGTTTTGAAATTCAAATAGTAGTTTTCACGTTCCCAATTAGGTCTTCCCATGGGAACCAATCGATTTCCATGATCATACCCTTTTCCCCATTCCTGGCTATAATTTCCAATTAAATTAAACCGTAATAGTCTACTCTGATTGTATTGAAGATTGAACTGTCCACTGAAGGTATCAAACGGACTCATATCCACAATAGAGCTATCGCGTTTACCGGAATCTTCATATCGAATATACTCTTGTCCATCAATATTGATTCGTTCTCTGATAGTAAACCAGGGTAAACTCTCATCAATCGATTCACCAAATTTATTCACAGGATTTGAAGCTGGAACTTCCGTTACACCACGTTCCCAGGTAGTAATACCTTCAAGGCTTGTAGTTGGCAATAATGGACCCAATGGTGAGTACGCATTAAAACCGTTTAACCAGCCTGAGTTTCTGAATCGACGACCGGATATAAAAAATGTCAGTTTATCCTTAATTATAGGTCCCGAAAAACTGGCTTCCATATTATACTGACGCATTGGATCAGCATTTGAGATATTTGACGGCAAACCGGCATAAATTCTGGTATCTGATGTACCGTAATCTCCACCCCAAATATTTACGTTTCCATGGAAGTCATTATTCCCTGATCTGGTTACAATGTTGACAATACCCGACATCGCCTGTCCATACTCAGCATTGAATGTTCCTGATACGACTTGAAGCTCTTCAATTGATTGATTTTCAACTCGGAGGCCTGAACTTCGATCATAGTCATCAGTTACCCGTACACCATCCACGATATAGGCAACTTCGGTTGATCGTCCACCTCGGATATGAATAGCACCATTTGCTCCGACAGTTACCCCGGCTTGTAATTGAATGATGTCGCCAACCTCTTGTACAGGTAATTTCTCAATTTGATCACGACTTACACGTGCTTCAGAACTTGTCAAATCTTTAATAACCACGTCTTGTGACGCTTGAACCACAATTTCTTGTCCAACAAAAGCTTCAGACTGTAATTCTGCATTGATTTCAGTATTCAAATCAGTTCGAACAAGCACACCTTCAACAATTTGCGAGCGATATCCGATAAATCGAAACTCAAGGGTATAAGTCCCGGGACGTACGTTCAATATTCTGTAGTTACCATCGATATCGGCACTGGCACCTTGAGTAGTACCCACAATAACTACCGTAGCACCGGTAAGGGGTTCATTTGTACCTGCCTCTAAGATTGACCCGACAATTCGTCCGGATTGAGCTTCTGCGAGTGTTGTTAGTGCCATTAATATGGCAAACAAGGATAATATTTTAAACTTTGACATCATTACAATTGAAAGGATATAGTATTGAGACGATTCATATCAATCTGTGCATTATAGCGTGTCCTTAGACTTGAGATCATTTGATCACGAACTTGTTGGCGTTCTTTGGAAAAAAGATATTCACGAACCCGGATTTCGGCTTGTTCAAATGCTAATGGTCGGGACTCTGTTCTTCCGTTACATTTTAAAATGATAATATAATTGTTAGCTACCTGAAACGGTCCGGCAAGTTCACCGGGTTTAATTTTACCAAGTGCGCTGGCCATGGTCCCAAATTGGTTTATTGGGATATTTCCAATGTAACCATCTTGTTTTTTGGTATTAGTGTCAGCCCCAAATTCTTCAAGTAA
>DLXM01000333.1 GCA_003448835.1 Bacteroidota bacterium
AGCTAAAATTCGTGATTTTGAAGGTGTTTTTGCTACTTTTTGACTGCCATTTTTGTTGATTGCCGTAATTTCGCCATGATTTCCATTGTTTGAGCTGGCATTTTGACCGTGATCACTCTGGTTTTTTGAGGCGGAGGCACCTTTGTAATTTGAAATTACTACATGACTATTCGTCCCGCTGAAACTGAACGAACTTACTCCTGCGATGCGATCGGTATCGGACCATTCTGTCACTTTGAGAGGAATTTCACCCGGAAATGATTTCCAGTCGATATGTGGATTTGGTTTCCGGAAATTTCGGTGTGGCGGAATTTGTCCGTTTTGAACGACCAAAATCGTTTTGATGATTCCGGCAATTCCAGCGGCGGACTCCAGGTGTCCCAGGTTGGTTTTGATGGAACTGACTCGAAGCGGTTGTTCACGTTTTGTGGTGGTGTCGCCAAAAACTTTTCCCAAAGCACTTATTTCGATTGGGTCGCCAAGTGACGTCCCTGTGCCATGTGCCTCGACGTATCCAACTTTTACCGGATCTATTGCTGCATTTTTCAGTGCGCTTTTAATAACTTTCACCTGTGATGGACCATTTGGAACGGTTAATCCACCACTTGGGCCATCCTGATTTATCGCGGATCCACGAAGTAAAGCCAGGATTTGATCGCCATCACGTTCAGCATCAGATAATCGTTTTAAAACGATGACACCGATACCTTCACCGCGAGCGTAACCATCTGCATCATCACTAAATGTCTTACAGTGTCCATCCGGCGCCAGCATTTTGCCTTTGCAGAAATAGATGTGAGTCTGTGGACCAAAGATCAAATTCACTCCGGCACTCACGGCTACATCGCATTCTCCAAGTCGAAGTGATTGCATCGCTAAATGGGTTGTGACCAGCGATGATGAACAGGCCGTATCAATAATCATGCTCGGACCGGTAAATCCAAAAGTATAAGAAAGTCGTCCGGCTGTGACGCCCAACGATCCGCCGATCCCAGAGTACGAGGTGATATCTGTGGGATTTTGTGGCCATATCAGTTTGGCTCCGTATTCGAAGTTACTGATGCCAACGTAGACTCCGGTTTTGCTGCCATAAAGTGCATTCAGGTCGAATCCGCCGTTTTCGAAAGCTTCCCATGTGGTTTGAAGCAGTAATCGTTGATGTGGATCCATCGAAGCTGCTTCACGCGGAGAAATCCCAAAAAATGCAGGATCAAATTGGTCAACCACATCCAGAAATCCACCTAATTTCGTATACATTTTGCCGGGCACTTCCGGATCCGGATCATAAAACTCATCAACATTCCAGCGTTCCTTGGGTACTTCGATGATGGCATCATGAGATTTCAGAAGTTTTTCCCAAAGTTCGCGAGTGTTGTTGATGTTACCCGGAAATTTGCATGCCATCGAAACCACAGCTATTGGTTCGTTCTTGCCGTCCTCCAGTTCATTGACGCGAGCCTGCAACTGCTTTATCGCCTGCAAAGCTTGCTTCATTGGAGACATTTCAGACTTGGATGGATCCTGTGACATCATGATAAATTCATTCCTTTTAATTCATCCAATGCTCTAAGTAATTCAACTTCGTCATCGTCTTCTTCAGAGGAAGATTTGAGTTCACTATCGGAATCGCCATTTGCGGGTAGTACATTTTTTCCGTGAGTCCCGTTGCTCTCATTTGTCCCGTTTATCCCATTATTATCACTATCGGAAGAAGCTGTTTTGTCAACCGGTTCTCTATTCAATTGTTCAGCCAACAGGTCTCGCAGAATGTAATCCACCAGTGATTCGATGGTTGGATAATCAAATAAAAGCGTTGAACTGATTGGAGTTCCCAATTCACTTTGAAGCCTGTTTCTGAGTTCAACTGCAATGAGTGAGTCTACACCCAGATCAAAAAGTCGTTCTCGTGGATCAATTTCTTGTCCGGGACGCATTCGCAACGCTTGTGTTAAAATTTCACCCAGTTTTCTGGTCAATATTATATCTCGACGAGCTGCTTGAGTATTTTTCAGTGTGGTCAACAACGTGTGCTTTTCCTCCGATTTTGCACTTTTCGATTCAGTCAGGTCGTTGAACAATGAAATATTCGTGAAATTAATCTTCTTCGTATCGAAATCGGCGATACTGAGTTCGGTGGATTGATTATCGGCCAGGCAAAGTCCAAATGCCTCAAGTGCCATGTCATCCGCTATCATGTTAATCCCCTGATCTTTGATGCGATCTTTACTTCGCTGATCCAGATTTGCTGCCATGCCTGAGTCCGCCCACGGACCCCAATTAATCGACAACGCCGGAAGTCCGTTCAGATTTCTGTATCCTGCAATTGAAGCCAATAAACTGTTTGCTGCTGCGTAATTTGCTTGTGCTGCACTTCCTGTAACCGAAACTATGGATGAAAACAGTACAAAATGATCCAGCTTCAGAGATTCTGTAACCCTGTGTAAATTGATGGCTCCTTGGACTTTGGAATTAAACGGAGCCAACAAATTTTCTGGTGACATTGTGTTTATTGGTCCATCGGAGAGTTCTCCCGCCAGATGAAAAACAGATTTTGTGGATGTGAATGTCTTACCGAGTTTGTTAAGCTGCACCGAAAGTGAATCATAATCTGCTATATCGCAAGTGAGTACCTGGATGTTAGCTCCGGAATTGTTAAGTACATTTATAGCAGATTTTTGAATCTCGTTCGGACTCTTCCTGCCAATTAAAATAAAATTTCGGGCACCTTGCTGCATCAACCATTTGGTCGTCGTTAAACCCAGGGACCCCAATCCACCGGATATAATGCATGTATCATCTGTCAAAAACGAGATTGGTTTATCTGATTTGTTGAAATTCCGAACGAGTCGTAGTGTTAATAGGATTTTATTTCGGATAGTGATACTAGATTCACCTGACAGGACCGCTTGAACTGCAGACCCGAATAGATTACCGCTGACTGATTCACCTAATTTGAAATCGATGATTCCGGTTTTAATGTCGGGTTGTTCGATTCCAACCGTTCGTAAAAACCCACGTATTGCGCCTGATTGTGGATTTAAAATCGGGTCTTTTGAGTCAACTGAAGTTCCGGATGAAGTAACGGCTATGATCGGCATTGAAACTCCACGTTGAGCAAGTATTTGTACTAAGTTCAGAAGTGGGGATAAAAGTCGATTTTGTTGTCCAACCGGATTTTGAAGATCAAATTCTGTTTCGTCGAATGATGTAAATGAGAGAAGTCCGGCTGGTGTGGATGATAATTCGTCTAAGAATTTGGTCCAGTTTTCTTTAGTGGAATGATTGAATTCATAACGGGAAGTGTCATGTTTTGCAAACTTTGAACCTGATTCAACCAGTATCACTTCGTGACCAATTTTTTGCCAATCTTTTGCGATTTTTGCAGCATAACCATGCTGGTCAGCCACGATAATCCACGGTTTTCCAGTGGCAACTTCCAATGATTCTTTCGCGTCAATCGATTTCCAACCGAACCGATAAATCAGAGTACTTGCCCGATCGGAGCGGGACAACAATGCTTCCATTTTTGCGCTTCGACCTTCGAGTCCGATGAAGGAAGCAACTTTTTCGCCGAGATCAGTTTCAATAGTAATATCTCCGATAATACGTGATCCATCATGATTTCCCGGACGCAACGTTGCATGGATTCTAAGCTGTTCATTTTCGATTGGACGATTAAACTGAATTGCTTCCAGACTGAATGGAATGAACGTTTCGCCATCTTTTAATTGAGCGGTCATTACCAGAACGCCAAAACAGGAATCAATAAATCCGGGATGAATGCTAAATCCGGAATTCAGTGCACTTTTTGGGGCGGAAAGCTCAGCAATGGCCTCATTTTGGCCTAAATTGACCGATTTTAGCCATTTATAACTCTCACCTACAACGATATTTCGTTCAGCTTGTGACCGATATACCGTTTCCGGATCAATATTTTGGGTGCAACGTTTTGATATTTCGGTCCATTTTAGCAAAGCAGTATCGTTGAAGTCCCGGGTGATTGTACCAGTTGCATGAACCCCGGGTTCGTCTGTTGATTTGTCAAAACTGATCAATCGAAATGCGAATGAAGCGTTGTTCTTATCCTGTGTGAGCATCAATTGCACGGTACGGTCGCCGGCATTCGGGATAACCAATGCCTGTGGAAAGATCACTTGTTTCAGGCAAATCGGATACTTTTCAAACTCGATTTCTGCGGCCCCAAAAACCATTGATAAATGAGATGCTCCAGCGACAACCAACTCTCCAAACACACGGTGGTCTTCCAGAAATGGTAATTTTTCTTTACTGAACGCCGTTTCGTAAAATCGCTCCTTCATCAATGGAGATTGGAATCGGCTACCAATTAATGGATGATTAAAAGTGCTGGTCGCCAGGCTTGCCTGTTTACCTGATTTACCGGCATCAATGGTGACTTCCTTCCAATATGGTTTGCGGTCGAATGCATAAGTTGGAATTTTTGTCTGTCCGTGACCGATTAAATCCCATTTAGGTTTGCCTCCTAAACACCAGTGAGCTCCCAGAGCATACAAAATCTGAAGATACTCGTCCGTCGATTTTCTCATCATAGGAACCCAGGCAGCATCCAATTTCGAAAGCATTGGATTAACAACTGCAGATGTGGATTTCGCCAATGAAATGAGGGTCGGTTTTGGCCCGACTTCTATAAATTGATTGTATCCGTCTTTGAGTGCTGACTGAATCGATGCTTCAAATTGTACCGGTTTACGGATATGATCAACCCAATAATCCGCATTTTTCATCTCGTTTTGTGCCTTTTTACCGGATACATTGCTATAAATCGGGATGGAAGGGTCTGAAAAACGAACTTCCGAGGCAATTTTTCTAAAAGGCTCCAACATTGGATCCATCAAATGTGAATGAAATGCATGTGAGACAGATAAATCGCGGCACTCAATATTTTCGGACTCAAATTTCGTTTTTAATGCATCAATTGCAGCTTTTTCGCCGGATAAAACGACATTTGCCGGGCCATTAAATGCAGCAACTGATACACCTTTCGGATTCCATTCANNTGCATCAGCTGAGCTCTGTGAGCTATCAGTTTTGCGCCATCTTCAATGCTGAAAAGTCCGGCAATCGCAGCGGCTGCATACTCTCCAACACTGTGTCCAACTACCCCATGAATACTTCCGCCCAAGTGTTTCCAATACGTCGCCAACGCAACTTCCAAAGCATAAAGGGCTGGTTGAGTGTTGCCCGTGTTGTTCAAATCTGATTTATCATCGAAGAGAATATCGATCAGCGATTGTCCCAGAATTGGTTGCATCACGACATTGCATTGATCAATTACCGATGCGAATACCGGTTGGGACTGATACAGTTTTTGTCCCATTCCTTTGAATTGAGAACCTTGTCCGGTGAACAAAAGTAATGATTTCTGAACGTCTCCATCATGAAATGATCCGGTTGCGATGGTCGTTGAGTCGCCGGATGTAGCAAATTGTTCAAGTGCATCTGCTGCCTCTACTCCAGATACTGCCGGGACTGCGATTCTATGTCTGAAATGGGTCCGCGAAACTGTGGATGTGTGTGCAAATGACGGCCATGATTCGGCCTGATTTGTACGTAGTTGTGCAGCATATTTTTCTGCTAAAAGCTTTAGTGAGTTTTCAGTTTTGGCAGATAAAACTAATAGGTTTTCGGCTGTCAGTACGGGTGATTTAACGTCCTTACTGATGCCATTTTTTGCGTTTGATAGGGTATGATGCTCGTTCGATTCAACTTTTGATTCAGGTAATTGACCATGTTTCAAGGTTGATTCGTCCTCTTTCCATTCGCTCATAACCAAATGGACATTCGTGCCACTAAATCCGAATGAACTGATTCCGGCTATTCGCCCAATTTTTTCATCTACGGGAGTCCATTGCACTGGTTTTGTCGGGATTTCTACCGGGATCGAACTCCAGGGAATCATCGGATTCGGATCGCTGAAATTCAAATGTGGAGCGATGGTTTTGTTACGCAATGAGAGCATAACTTTGATCGCACTTGCAATTCCTGCACCAGCTTCGAGATGTCCCATGTTGGTTTTGACCGATCCAACCCGCAGCGGACTCGTTGTAGTTCTATGATCTCCAAAAACTGCGGTGAGAGCTCCCATTTCTATAGGATCCCCCAATGGGGTGCCGGTCCCGTGTGCTTCGATGTAATTTATTTGAGCAGGATCTACATTACCTTGAGCCATTGCTCGTTTAATGACGGCTTCCTGAGATGGTCCGCTTGGAACGGTGAGTCCGCCACTGGCACCATCCTGATTGACTGCAGATCCACGGATTACAGCCAGGATTTCATCGCCATCTTTTTGGGCATCACTCAATCGCTTAAGCAGTATGACACCACCACCTTCACCCCGAACGTACCCATTTGCATTGGCATCGAAAGTCTTACAATGGCCATCTACTGATAACATGTGAGCTTTGGTAAACGCCACGGAAACGCCTGGATGGGTGAGTAATTGAACGCCACCACCGAGTGCCAGATCACACTCTTTTCGGCGTAGACTTTCGCAGGCAAGGTGAAGCGATAATAAAGAAGAAGAGCAAGCAGTATCGACCACAAAACTCGGACCAGAAAATCCAAACAGGTATGAAATTCTTCCAGCTACCGGCGCCAAAGCAATCCCAGTACCGTAATAGCCGTCGATGTCCGTCAGCGGCGCTTCCCCAATGATACGGGTGGCGTTATCGAGGCTACTCACCCCCATAAAAACGCCCGTATTGGTCTTAAAAAGGTTTTCAGGGATGATATTTGCGTGTTCAATGGCTTCCCAGCACAATTCGAGCAATAAACGTTGTTGCGGATCCATGCTTTCCGCTTCGCGTGGTGAAATCGCAAAAAATGAAGCATCAAAATCTGCAACGGGAAGATTTAAGAATCCGCCAAGTTTTGAGCAAATTTTACCAGGAGCATCCTGATCGGCATCATAATAATCATCTGCTGACCATCGATCAGCCGGGACTTCAACAATTGCATCTTTCCCATGAACGAGTAAATCCCAGTAACTGTCCAGATCATTGGTACCCCCGGGAAAACGACACGATGCGCCGATAATAGCGATGGGTTCGGCTACCTGATTTTTTGATGCATTTAGTTTTGATTTCAGATCTTTAATCTCTGACAATGCTTTTGCCATCAATACCCGGTAATCAGGTTTTTGATCACTCATCGCCCAACTCCTTCATCAACATAGCAGCTAAATCATCATCAGAAATGTCATCTGTCAACTCAAATGAGTCATCAGAAATTGATTTTTCCTCGACTGGAATTCCATTTAGATGACTCCATTTAAATACCTGGGATCCAATGTGTTCAACAAGATCTTCGACCGTTGGATAATCAAACAATAATGTAGATCTCAGTTCAACACCCAGCATTCTTGCCAATCGGTTTTTGAGTTCAACGGCACCTAATGAATCCAACCCGATTTCAAATAATCGTTTGCGTAGTGAGAGTGTCGATGGATCTGTTATGTGAAGGAAAGAACTCGTAATCTGTTGAACATGGTTTTGTAACAGATTCCATCGCTCAGATTCTTTTGCCTTGCGTAACTCATCACCAATTCCGGCTGATTTTTGCGAAGATGGTGACTCCGAACCTGATTGATTGATCAGATTTTGTAATTGAATTTGTGTGCCGTTGATTGCGGTGTATTGATTCCAATCCACGGGCATGACCATCAATTGATTGTGTTTATCCTGACCGAGCATTGATTCAAAAGTTTGCATCGCCCGGCTGGAATCCATCATTCTTACACCCTGATTTTTAAAAACAGGAGCTAAATCTGCGGCCAGTCCTAAATTCCATGGACCCCAATTAATTGATAATCCGGTTAAGCCATCTGCATTTCGTTGGGCGATGAAAGCATCCATGTAGGCATTTGCCATTGCATAATTTGCTTGTCCTGCGGTACCAAGTATAGAAGTAGCTGAGGAATAAGCTATAAAGAGATCTAAATCGAGGTCTTTGCTACTCTCATGCAGATTTTGGATTCCCGAAATCTTTGGTGCCAGGACAGACCTGAATCGATCCCAATTTAATTCAGTAGCTACACCGTCTTCGGTGTTTCCGGCCAGATGGAAAATGCCTTTAAGCGGACTTTGTGCAAGTTTTAGATCTGAAAATAGCTTTTTGCATGCTTTTTGGTCAGAAACGTCCACCTGATGATATGAAACTGTAGTCCCACTCGCATCAAGGCTATTAATTTTTGACTGAATATCAGCTGACTGCGGACTTCGACCGCTAATTACAATATTTTCTGCACGTTGTTGGCTGAGCCATTTTGTTAACTCGATACCAAGGTCACCAAGTCCACCAGTTATCAAATAAGTTGAAGCTTTTTTGATCTGTGAAGATTTCGAATCTGTCAGTTGTACTTTTGTCAGCTCGGGATGGTAAAATTTTCCGTCACGAACCAGGAGTTCGTTAAGATTTTCTTCTAAAATTTGATGTATCGGCAATGTTGACGTCTCAAGTTGATCAACATCCATTAAATAAAAGTTTGAATTGTATGATTCACGGAGTAAAACTTTTCCAAATCCCCATATTGCTCGTTGGGATGGATCAACCGATGCAATTTCATCTACTTGAAATCCACCCGAAGCCAAAATGATAACCGGAATATCAGTCCCGCTCACTTTTTTATTTAAATTCAACAGGGATAAAACTGCCGACTCATATTCTGATTCGGCGGAGTCAGGTTTCAGATTTAATCCACCTCCCCAGATAATTCCCCGAACGGAATCATCTAATTGTTGAGTATCAAAATTTGTGGAATTATCTAAAATCAAGAGCTGTTCAAATCCGGATTTCTTCGCTATGGTTGAACTGATTTTCTTGAAATCATCCAGACAGACCCAGGTATCTGAAACTGCTTTTTTGGATGCAACGTCGACATTTACCGGATTCCATTTTAGAGAATAAATATCATTTTTATACCCTTGGTTTAAATCACGCAGTAGTAATTCCCGTTTGACTTTTCGCACACCAAATCCGGCGATTTCGAGGATTAATCTCGACCCACCATCCGGTAAATTTTCCCATATTCTGACATCTGAAAGAGCTGATGTGTCGTCGGTGTGTTGCTGAACAATCTGACTCCAAAAGACGTTTGTTTTTTGAGATGCACGTCCATGGTACACAATTTCCTTCATGTTAAACGGAATTGTGACCTCGTCATCTTTCATGTCCACCAAGGCAGTTAATCCCTGCAAAGCAGCATCCATCAAACCGGGAAATAATTCAAACTGTGTTAACGATTGATCCAGCGTTGGATTTTTTAATTCAATCAGAACTTGTCCGTTACCCTGGAAAACCTGATTCACCCATCTGAATGTTGATCCAAGTTGGATGTGTGGTTGCCAAACGGATGAATAAAAATCACGGGAATCTTTGTTTGGACAAAGTTTCTGAACAGTTGACAGCTCAGTCTTTTCAAGTAATGGTTGTGACGCAGTTACTTTTTGGATGTTCCCATTGGCATGATCTGATGATGCACCGGTTTCATCAACTGATATCAGTTTAAAGGCGCCAATTGAATTGTCTTCTTTTGAAACAAATAGCTGGATTTTTTTTGTGTTATTTTCAGCCAGGATCAACGGAGTTGGGAAAATCACATCAGAAATTCGACATCCCTGATTTTTCCATAATTTTTGGGAAGTTTCAAGGAGTAACGACAAATGTCCGGCAGCGGGAACCACGTATTCGTCAAATACCTGATGCTCACTATAAAACGGAAATACTTTCAGGTCAAAATCAGATTGAAACAATGTTCCACTGATCATTGGAGACTGAATTGGGTCTCCCAGAAGCTGATTTGACTTAGTTCTTTTTTGTTCAAAATCTGAAGTCGTTGACTCAATCCAATATCGTTTGCGTTCAAAGGGATATGAGGCTACCGTAATTCTGGAATAATCAAATCCATCGAAATAGTTTTTCCAGTTGATATCCAATCCAATTTCCCACAATGTTGCCAGGGTATGGTATAATATAGATGAATCGGTATCATCGGGACGCAACGTAGGTAACCACAGACACTTCTCAGCCCCATCAAAACGACTCGCCATTCCGGACATTACCGGTTTTGGCCCGATTTCGACAAAGATCTGATAGTTTTCGGAGAGTAAAACATCCATGCTGGCGCCAAAATAAACCGGCTTTCGAAGATGATCGACCCAGTAATCCGACGTTGACATCTCATTCACGTTGTAGGCGCCATTCAAATTGGAGAGAATGGGGATGTCAGCGTTGTTAAAATTGACAGACTCAACCACTTTGCGGAATGGTTTTAACACGTCATCCATCAATTTTGTATGAAATGCATGGGACACATTCAATCTTTTGCATTCAATTCCGGCTTTTTCAAAGACCAGGATGGCTTTCTCGATAGCATCCACGGAACCCGCCATGACTTGTCCGGCAGGTCCATTTAATGTAGCCAGNNGTTCTATTTCCGGGTTATCGCCAAGAATTTTACGCGCCGTTTTTTCGTCCGACATGATCGCCGCCATGGTGCCCGGTTTTCCAAAATCAGCAACGAGTCTACCTCGCGCTGCCAGTATTTTTAACCCATCTTCAACCGACATGATACCTGCAATGCAAGCTGCGGCATATTCACCAACACTATATCCAATTACTGCATCGGGTTTGAGTCCCCATTTCATTATCATACGCGCCAGACTTACTTGTACTGCAAACATGGCAGGTTGCGTAAATTTTGTATGGTTGAGCTTTTCGGTATAGGATTCATCCCATAGCAGATCTACCAGACTGCAACCCAGCAAAGGCTCCAGAATTTGATCGCAATAATCTAACTCTGCTTTAAACACGGGTTCATTTCGGTATAGATTTTTTGCCATACCCGTGTACTGCGAACCCTGCCCTGTGAATAACCAAACCGTTTTAAGCTGGTCCTCGTCGTTGAGTAAATGATTACTCAGTAAATCTTGAGATCTAACTGCGGAAAGTTGTTCTGTTAATGACGATTTATCATGTCCAACTATCGCTTTTCTGTGCTTGAAACCTGCGCGTCCAATACTTGTGCTATAACAAAAGTCACCTATTTGAGCATCATCCAAAGTTGAAATCAATTCGATTTGATTCTCAATAGCCGATTTTAATGCTGTGTCTGTTTTTGCCGATATCGGAAAGATGAAATTCGATTTTTTGGATGCGATTTTGCCATTTGAATTGGACACAGTTTCCGGCGGTGATTGCAATATAACGTGGGCATTTGCTCCACCGAACCCAAATGAACTGATTCCAGCAACTCGTGTTTTTTGCTTCCATTTTTTCTGTTTGGATGCAATTTCAAACGGAGTGCCCTCAATTTTTATAAGCTCATTCAGTTTTTTGAAATTTGAATTAGCGGGGATGATGCCGTTGTGAATACTCAATGCAAGTTTGATGAGTCCTGCAATACCTGCCGCTGCTTCGAGGTGTCCGATGTTTGATTTCACGGATCCAATCGTGCAGATTTGGTCTTTTTCTCGTCCATTACTCAGGACTTTTTGAATCGAACCGACTTCAATCGGATCCCCCAATGCTGTGCCTGTTCCGTGGGCTTCGATGTATTGGATATCCTGCGGATTTGTTCCGCTATCTTGCAGTGCTTTTTGAATAACAGCCTGCTGAGAAAGTGCATTTGGGGCAGTTAATCCGTTGCTTTTACCATCCTGATTTATGGCACTTCCCTTAATCACTGCAAAAATTTTATCACCATCACGTTGTGCATCGCTAAGTCGCTTGAGTACGACCATGCCACCACCTTCACTGCGGACATATCCATTCGCAGCTGCATCAAACGCCTTGCAATGTCCATCGCTGGATAACATTTGAGCTTGCGACAGGGCGATCGTCATTTTTGGTGACAGTAATAGATTGATCCCTCCTACTAATGCGGTTGAACAATCTCCGTTTCTGATTGCTGCGAGTGCTTGATGTACCGCAACCAACGATGAGGAACAGGCTGTATCGATGGCCATGCTCGGACCTTTGAAATCGAAGAAATATGAGAGTCGATTTGCAGCAATCGATGATGATTTTCCGGGACCGGTGTACGGATTTAATGCAAAACGATCGCTGAATTGAAGTTCTGCGTAGTCATTTGTGCTGATTCCAACAAAAACTCCACAATCGCTACCGGTTAGTGTGGCAGGATCAATTCCGGCAGATTCAAATGATCTCCAGGCTAACTCCATCAACAGTCGTTGTTGTGGATCCATTACGATTGCTTCTGATGGAGAAATCCCAAAAAATGCTGCATCGAATTGATCAACATGATCAATAAACCCACCGAATTTATTATTGATGTAACCTGGTTTACCCGATTCTTCATTATAATATTGATTCGCATCCCATCGATCTGCAGGGACTTCCGTGATAGCATCAACTTCGTCGATTAGCAACTTCCAGAATGAACCCACATCCGGTGCACCGGGAAATCGGCAGGAGAGTCCGACAATAGCAATTGGTTCTTTTGTGTCGGTGGGAATTGAAGTTGTAACTGTGACAGGCGCTGATTCATTGGTTAGATATTGAGTCAGTGCCGCAATCGTAGCGTATTCCCATAACAATGTTGATGGTAGTTCTTGTCCACCCAACCAGTTTTCAAGCTGCCCCACAATAATCACAGCAGCTCTGGATGTCATTCCATATTCAGCCAACGGACGATTTATATCAACTGATTTAACCGGAACGCCCAGTTCAATCGATACGATATTTCTCAACCAATTTTCGATTTCAAATCGGGATTTTGACTGTTCAATAACCGGTTTTGCCTCAATTTTGGCTGTTAACTCTTTCTTCCAGGAAAAAATGGTTTCAAATTCGTCATTCAGGAAGGCTTCTTTACACTTTCGGCGCTGAAGTTTTCCGCTTGAAGTTTTGAGGATGGTTCCTCTACGGATGAGTTGAAGGGCGTATAAATCGAGTTCATGTGTCTCTGAAACAGCTTTCCGAAGAGTAGACAAAAGGGAATCCCATTCATCTCTTTTTGCATCGATTTCAGCCACAACTACTAAACGTTCTTCACCGCCGGCTTCCACTGGAAATGCAACACAGTGATCGGTACGAATTACTTCATCAGCATTTTGAACGGTGAGCTCGACATCCTGGGGATAATGATTTACCCCAGCAATGATAATCAGGTCTTTGGCTCGTCCAGTTATGTATAAATTATTTCGAAGTTTAAATCCAAGGTCGCCGGTTCGCAGAAATGTGCCCCGGTCAGGATCGTCACTAAGGCGGGCGCGAAATGTTCGTTCACTTTCTTCCGGGAGTTGCCAATATCCGGCACCGATGCTTTCACCGCCGACCCAAACTTCACCTATTTGTCCATCGGGCAGATTTTTCAAAGTATCAGGATCTGCTATGGCTACATCCACCCCATTTAATACGACACCACTACTGGTGACAGTTCGACCATTTGGATCATCCGGAGGTAATTCAATTATCTGATCGTTTTTATAGGCATCTATATCTACATGACAGAAAACGGGTCCGCCATCACGCGTTTTTCCACTCACAACCAGCGTAGCTTCTGCAAGTCCGAAAGCCGGACAAACTGCTTCAGGTTTGAGTCCGCACGGTGCAAATTTCGACATAAAACTTTTCACGGTTTCAGTTCGAATAGGTTCGCCACCACTACTGAATGTTACCATACTGCTCAGATCGAGCGTAGCAATTACATCCTCACTGATTCTGCGAACGCATTGTTCGTATGCAAAATTTGGAGCTTGTGTGTGAGTTCCGCCAAAACGGGTAATAGCTTGAAGCCAGCGTTCCGGTCGGCGGACAAATGTAAGCGGAGACAAAATGTAACATGGAACGCCATGATACATGGGCAACATAAGTCCATCGACGAGTCCGTAATCGTGGAAATACGGCATCCAGGTGACTTCTACACTGTTTTCATCGTAACTAAATCCATGTGTAATGACTTTGCAATTCGCAATTACATTTCGGTGCGTGACCATCACCCCTTTGGGTGTAGATGTTGATCCGGAGGTGTATTGAAGGTATGCCGGGCGGTCAAGGTCTACTTCCGGGATTGCATCCCATCCCTTGCCAAAATCAGGATCGACGTCATCAACTGCAATCCACTGCATTGGAGGGAGCTCCAGAAGCGCATCCTGATCACCATTCAGCGAATTTGAAATTGAGCTAGTGGTAAGCATGAATTCAGCATCCGCATCCTGGATAATGGACCGTAATCGGGGTAAAGTTCGTTTGAGTCGTGCGAGATCCGGAGGTGGAGCCGGAATCGGAATTGCACCGGCATAAAGTACGCCGAAGAATCCGGCCAGGAATTCAACTCCCGGTGGAAAAATCAGTAATGCCCGTTTCCCATTTATATCGTTGCCCATCGTTTTTGCAATTGCACGGGCGTGCAGATCCAATTCGGCATAGGTATAACTTTTTTCTATGTCCGATCCATCCTTCAGAAAGGTATACGTCATCTTATCGGGCGTTTTCGACGCTCGATATTGTAAAATCTCAAGTATATTTTTCAAATGGGATGACGACATTTTTATAACCTAAAATTAGAATAAACAAAAACTTATGTCGAAATGTTTACATACTGTGGCCAATGTAAATAGATTGTATGGCTATGCAAACTAGTAATTTGTAAATCAAATTACGAATAAGTATATATGTTATACAAAGAATATGGACAATATCTACTAAACGCAATATGTTTGGTCGTTAAAAATGAATTTTCACAATTTGTTTCTAATATGATTTTATCATGTAACTTGATATATCAACTGTGTCTATTTTTTCAGTATCGTGTACTTAGCGCAAGCGTCTGATTTTCCTGGAACAAAATGTCGGTTATACACTACTCTTTAATGGATTATCATCATGATAAAACACAAGCTTTTCTTATTCATTATAATTTTGTTAAATACAGTATTGGTGTCTGCAGTTTCTGCTCAGGACCAGCAACCTCAACAGATCAGGGTTGAGACCCTGGATGGGATTGTTTTCACGGGTTTCTTGATATCGGAGGATGAAAACCAAATTGTTATCCGAACTACATCTTTAGGTGATGTTACTATTCTTCGAACTAATATCAAGCATTTGACGATTGTGAAAGAAGGTCAGATAAGAAATGGGAAATTCTGGTTTCCGAATCCACATTCTACGCGATATTTATTTGCCCCAAATGCATTTGGACTTCCAAAAGGCGAAGGATATTACCAAAATGTTTGGATTTTCTTTAATAATGTGAATTATGGGATAACCAATAATTTTTCGATGGGTGCAGGAATTGTGCCTATGTTTTTATTTGGTGTATCTGAAACACCAATCTGGTTGTTACCCAAAGTATCAATTCCGGTTTCAGGCGAAAAATTTCATCTTGCTGCCGGTGCAATGATTGGTGGTGTAGTTGGTGTTGGGTCTACTTTTGGTGGACTATTATATGGAATGGGAACGTATGGGGATCGTAACAGAAATATGAGTGTTGGATTAGGGTATGCTTTAGCTGATGGAGAAATATCAAGTTCACCAGTTCTTACTGTTGCAGGTATGTATCGTGCTACAGATACTATTTATTACCTCACTGAGAATTATTTGTTTATAAACTCGGGTGGGTATGGAATTGCATCAATTGGAATTCGTTGGGCACCTGAAAATTTTGCCGTGGACTTTAGTTTAATGCGTCCTTTTGGGGATGATTTGGGAGGTGGATTTATTGGAATTCCCTGGCTTGGTGTGACATTACCATTTGGCCGATGAAATTACCAAAGCAAAGACAAACAAGTTAAACCACCATCCATTTTTTGAAATTCAGACATATCTAATTCAACGATTTTAACTTCTTGAGGTTGAACTTTCTGCTTTAAAAAGTGTGAATTCAGATGGTGACGCACTTTTTTTAAGGATTCGGGGAATCCACCCGGGACTATCAGCGTGTTGTTTACCGTCACGGTATTTGCAAAGTATTCTTCGTCCGGTTGCACTGAAATGATTGAACAATTGTCGAAATATGATCTAAGTTGATCAACACAAATCAGGGTATTGTTTCCAATGTAAGATGCACCAGTTTTGAGATGTAAAATGTCGCCAACGCTGACTTCAGATGACGTGAATCCCATAGACGATAAATGGTTTGAAAGTTGTGCTGCACCTGAAGAATTGGTTCGATTTGATCGTCCGATGTAAAAATGATTATTAATTCGAAGGATGTCCCCACCGTCAACTGTACCGGGGTCTGCAATGAACTGAAGTTTTTTATATTTAGAGAGAGTTGATGCAATCGAATCGATCTCCTGGCGTCGGGATGGATCCCCCGGACGAGTAATTACGGCTCCTTTTTCCGTAACTATTGCAGTATCCTCAACAAAACATCCATCCGGGAAGTCTTCAATCGCATCCAATAAAATTACGTGAACACCCGCCTCCGAAAGTGACTGACAATACAATTCATGTTGTTTTATTGCCAGATTGACATCCGGATTCCCGAGTGAAGAGGTTGTAATTCCTTTGACAAAACTCAATCCGGGTCTTCTAACGATAGCATGGGTGTATTTCATGATTTTTTCATTTTATCTCTTAAACAAAATATTGAGTTAAATACGTCATTTAATTTAACTCGAACAAGAATTTACTTGATAACTAAGTGTTGAGGATGTGATTCAGGNNCTTGACCGGATTCAATTTGAAACCAGATTGGCAGATGGGATATCCGGGTCTGTAGGATCTTCCATTGCCTTCCAAAATATGTCTGACTATCTTGCCAATCGATCAACCATCATTTAAAAATCTTAGTGCTATGACACGTGGCGAAGCTGAACAACTGTTAATTACCTGGATCGAAAATCCTAATCTTCAACATCATTGCAGGATGGTCGCCACAGCGATGGTTGCGTATGCAGAAAAACTAGGTAAGGATGACGATACGAAACACGATTGGTGGTTAGCTGGATTACTTCATGATTTGGATTGGGAAAAAT
>DLXM01000386.1 GCA_003448835.1 Bacteroidota bacterium
AACGACCTTTATTTATACGGTTGATATATAATTAATTTCCACCGTCTGGGCTTCAAACTTTCTGTAATATATATAAAAAAGGAGAATCATGTTAATACAAGATTCTCCTTGAAAGTGTCTGATATAAAGGCGTTTAAATTATGGTAACCACGGATATTTCTTGAAGTCTGGTTTTCTTTTTTCTACATATGCTTTTTTACCTTCTTGCCCCTCTTCACTCATATAGTATAACATAGTAGCATTGCCTGCGAGTTCTTGGATTCCGGCTTGTCCATCGATTGCTGCATTGAATGCAGATTTCAGAACCCTAATGGCAATCGGACTTTTCTCCAGGATTTCGTTTGCCCAAATTACGCCTTCATTTTCGAGCTGATCAACAGGCACCACTTTGTTAACTAAACCCATATCCAGTGCTTCCTGAGCGTTATATTGACGACATAAATACCAAATTTCACGAGCTTTTTTCTGTCCTATGATGCTGGCCAGATAACTCGATCCGAATCCACCATCAAAACTCCCGACTTTAGGACCAGTTTGGCCAAAAATAGCATTCTCTGCTGCAATGGTAAGGTCACAAATTACATGTAGGACATGTCCACCACCTATTGCATATCCTGCTACCAATGCAATTACAGGCTTTGGCATTGACCTGATGAGTCGTTGTAAATCAAGTACATTTAAGCGTGGAACACCATCATCACCGATGTATCCCGCGTCACCTCTGATCTTTTGATCGCCACCTGAGCAAAAAGCATACTTCCCGTCTTTTGCAGGACCTTCGCCGGTCAACAAAACGACACCGATTGAAGTATCTTCACGAGCATCAGCGAATGCATCGTACATTTCAAATATTGTTTTTGGGCGGAAAGCGTTTCTGATTTCAGGTCGGTTGAAAGCGATTCTGGCAATACCCTCGGATTTTTTGTATGTGATATCCTGGTATTCTTTGACAGTTTTCCAATTCATAGGATTGATTATTTAATGGTTGATTTTATGAAATTTACAATAGTTTCCAGGTATTTATCAGGTTGATCGAGGTGAACCCGATGTCCGGCGTGCTCAATATTAATATGGATCCCGTTATTGATTTTATTGCTTAACGATTTCCATAATTCAATGTATTTATAATCATTATCCCCTGTAATTGCTAATACAGGGCATGAAATTAAACTAAGTTCATTATAAACATAAGGAATTTTTCCCGGACTAAATTCACGCAGACTTAATGCCATCTGAATTGGATCCTGATTTACCTGAATGTTTTTAAATGCATCAATTTGACGTTTTATTGCATTTGGTGGTGATTGAAATAGTGGTAGTCTGTTCCATTTCAATAGGAAATCAGCATAATCCTGAATTATTTGCTCAGAAAGTGACTCATCACGAGATACTCTATCCAATCGCTCCAAATCATTTGAAATTCCGTTATTTGTACTTTCAAGGATCAATGAGATTATTTTATCAGGATATTTCAACGCATAATGCAATGCAATTCTTCCACCCATACTGTACCCAAGCAGATGAAACCGTGGTATTTCAAGCTTTCTGATTAACCTTGAGAAGTTGCTTAATTGGGCATCAAAAGCATGAACTTCGGTTGAATTTGGTGTGGAAGTTTTTCCATGTCCGGGTAAATCAACAGCTAACAATTTGATTCCAAGTGACCGAAAATGATCTGAAAATTGCTCAAATACCATACCTGAACCTGTGAAACCGTGTAAGGCAACTAAAACATCCCTGGAATTTACATCACCAAACTCGTGTACGTGATATGAAAGCGTTTCAAGGTCTACAACCATAGCTTAGCTCCACAATTCACTTCGCAATTTCATCGAACCAGATGGATCAGTTTTACACTCAATCAAAACAATTTGATCTTCGATTGATAAGGCATTTTTAAAATCATCAGTATGTTCAACACATATTGATTTTATACCTAATGCCCTTGAGACTTCTGCTACATTAATGTGTTGGGGAGTTTCAAAATAATGTGCGAAATATTCATTTGACGCAAATACAGGTAACATCCGAAATATTTGGCCACCATTATTATTGATGACGACTATTCTAAGCTTAATTGATTTTTGATTTGTAATGGTAACCAATGCAGATAAATCATGAATTAATGCAAGGTCACCGGTAATTAGTGTCACTCGTTTTCGTGAAGCCAATGCAATTCCAAGTGCTGTAGATGTGATCCCATCAATTCCACTGGCACCCCGATTCATGAAAATCTGGTTGTCTTTCAATCCGGGCATTCCAAATAAATCAATATCTCTGGCAGCGAAAGAATTGGATATCATCAGAATCTCATCCAAATCGATGGATTCAGAAATAATTTTATGAACATCCCCGTCTCTGAATGTGTCATTGGAAAACTTCCAGTTATCATGAAAATCTAAAAACTTAGATTCTGCTGTTTTCCAGTCAGTTAACCATGAAGTTCGATCCATTTGATTGTTATTAACCACAGGGGGATGAATAATTACATCATTCGGGACCACAATTCGAGTTTCAGTAGCAAAATTGCTGTTACTCCAGTTCCCGCGATCGTAAAAATGAATTACAGGTACATTGGAATGAATTTTCAGATAATTCAATAATCCAATTCCAATAGGCTCGTCACCAAAACGGATAATCAAGTCAGGTTGCAGTGATTCACAATTCTCTGATTTACGTAAATATGTATTGAACCCATATACAAATTTCCCGGTTGAGTTTTGAGGTTTTGTTCCGGACTCGCTTAAAATTGGGATATCTAAGCTTGAAAATAATTCAAAAACATCGGAGAGTGGATGTCTTGCTGTCCCGGGTCCACATACAATAATTGGACGTTTTGATTTATTTAGTTGCTCAAATGCAGAGATGGGTGGATGCCAAGTCGATAAATGAGCTTGAGTTTTATCATTTGTGTTCTCACCGGAATCTGAATAAAACCCCGGTAACTCAGATAAAAACTCTGTATCCGGTTCAAGAGGTTTACTAAACGGAAAATTGATATGGCTACATCCTCGCAAATGAACTGCGCTCCACCAGGTTTGTTCAGCCAGATAATTTAACCGTGACAGATCATTCGGATTGTTGGGACGTACATGTGCATGACCAAAAAAAACAGCCTTATTTCCAAATAAATTTGATTGATCAATCCATTGATTAGCCCCTGTGTTGGTCTCATCAAAGCCCCGATCCGCACTTAAAACGATCATTGGGACACCGGATTTTTCGGCTTCAATAATCGCGGGAAAATAATTTGCCGGAGCTGTTCCGGATGTACAAACTAAAGCTGCTGGCTGATCACAATACTTTCCTATACCTAAAGCCATAAAAGCGGCAGATCTTTCATCAACGGCAATATGTTTTTCAATATTTTGATGGGTTGCGAATGCGAGTGTAAGGGGAGTATTCCTGGATCCAGGTGAAATAATTACATGCCTAAGTCCAAAAGAATATAATGCCTTGACAAAAATCGAAGCATAATGAGTCTGAAAGTTTTTTGAATCGAGCTTAAGCATGTTTTAAAGCCGATAACATTGGAATAAGTTTTAGATTGGTTTCATTCCACTCACTTTGGGGATCCGAATCTGATACAATCCCACATCCGGCATAAAAACGGGCATAATTTTCCTGAATTAATCCACTTCTAATGGCAACACAAAACTCACCTCGCCCGTGTGTATTTAACCATCCGACCGGACCCGCATACCAACCACGATCAATCTGTTCAAGTGACTGAATGTGTTGTATTGTCAGCTCTCTTGGATGTCCGCCTACAGCAGGAGTAGGATGTAATTTTTCAACGATTTCGAGTGGAGAAACATCCTTATTTAAAGATGCTGATATCGGAGTGTACAAGTGTTGAACATTCGGATATTTGCGGATACCCGGTTGATTTGGGAAGTGAATATTATGAGTAATGTCTTTCAATCTACTTCCAATAGCCTCTACAACAAATTCATGCTCGTGTAGATCCTTATCACTTTGAAGTAATTTTCTTTCCAGGATTGTGTCTTCAGTTGCAGTTTTACCTCTGGAAATAGTTCCGGCAAGACCATCGGTCAGCATAAATGTAGACCTTAATGCAACCAATTTTTCAGGTGTTGACCCAAGGAATGTTGAAAATTTGTTCATACGGACCATAAATGTATAACACGTCGGATATTCATTCCGAAGGTAATTCAACATTTGGGTAGGAGCCGGGTCGGTTGGTGGTTTGAGACCTAATTCACGCGCCAGGACAATTTTGTTGAACTCACCATTTTTAATCCTGGATTTTGCAATATCAATTATACTTTTCCAAGTTGACTCGGCATTCTCTGATTCAAAATTTGCGGTTTCCAGCGTATTTGTTCGATGTTTATTCTCTACTGATTTGAATTCATCGCGGGTGAAATTTCGAATTCGCTCTACTAAATCGTGTAAAATATCACGAATGGTAAATAATAAAGAATCTGCAGAATCAGACGGATTTACTTTTGTTGTAATTGTTAACAATGATAATTGTCCGTCTCGAATGACTAACCACTCTGGAATCACAAATGAAGCCGTTCCAAAGCTTCTCCAGTGATGCAATTGCGGGTTGTCATGAAATGAAAATCCACCTAAAAAATGTAACCCGGATAGACTATGAGTCAGACTACTGAATGAAACTGTTTTGGAAATCCAGTCATTAATTTGTTTCTGAACTATTTTGAACCGATCTCTTTGGTTGGTTCTAATTCTGATAACTTCTTTACCCGCTGCAATTGCTAGATTTTCGTCTGGATGTTCCCAAAAATATTGAAAATCATTCTCGTTCGACAAAAACTCCAGGGCTGCTAAAGGATCAATACTCTCAAAGGGAATCGTAACAGTAAATAAGTGAGACTTATTTAACTGTGTAACAAGTTCACAAACCGAATCGATTTTTGATTTTAAATCAGTTGTCTCAATGAGCAAGGTTGTAAGCTCATCGGTATTAACAGCCTCGTTGTATATGTCGAAAATGTGTGGGGGCATGCGAAAATTATTAATGCCTGGATGACTTTCAATATAAATTGAAAGTTCCTAAATATCCACACTTCAACAATTTGATGAGAAAAAAAATCAGAAGGGATGAAATCGTACTTTATTGACTGACATCCAATTAATTACGAACAAATTAGGTCGGTTATTCACTGAAAATCAACGAGCGTCGTCAATTTCTCCGGTAACAAACGGGTTGTAGATCCCGTAATCATTCGGATTATACTCTGCAACTTCGAAAAAGTGGTCCCAGGCATCTTTACTGTTTCCATTGGGGTCAACCCAATTAATGTGGCTTTGTTTGATGAGTCCAACGATACGTTTTGCGTATGCTATGCGTTCTTCTTGATCGTATATTCGTGGCAGGGCTTCAATCATCAGGTCCAGATTGTATCCGCAGTCGTAGTCTTTTGGTTTGTTCTGTGGTAGAAACATGAGTATAAAATGTTATGTTTGATGCCCAAAGATACAATATAATTCGGTAAAGATTGAAGAGTTTACAGAAACGAACGTGAACTCTGAATGAAAATCTTTATTTTAGGCTTGAAATAAAAACCTACCCGCCAAAAACTATTAATCTGTATATGTGGTACAATTCCATTCTAGAAACTATAGGTAACACTCCTCTCATTAAGTTGAATAAAGTTACCAGAAATGCAAAACCAACTATTTTAGCTAAAGTTGAATATTTTAATCCTGGTCATAGTATTAAAGACAGAATTGCTATTAAAATGATTGATGATGCGGAAGCAGCAGGTCTGTTAAAGCCGGGGGCAACTATTATTGAAGGTACATCAGGAAACACGGGTATGGGACTGGCACTTGCCGCCGCAGTCAGAGGTTATAAATGTATTTTTACGACTACCGATAAACAAAGTATGGAGAAAGTAAATATGCTTCGCGCTATTGGTGCCGAGGTAATTATTTGCCCAACGAATGTCGAACCTGATGACCCACAAAGTTACTATTCTGTTGCAAAACGCTTAAACAAAGAAATTCCAGGCTCATTTTACCCAAATCAATATGATAACCCGAGTAATACGGAAGCTCATTATGAAACAACGGGTCCTGAAATCTGGAAACAAAGCGAGGGTAATATCACACACTTTTTAGCGGGGATGGGGACAGGCGGAACAATTACAGGGACTGCAAAATATTTAAAAGAACAGAATCAGAATATAAAAGTTATTGGTGTAGATACTTTTGGATCGATTTNNCACCGAAGGAATTGGAGAAGATATTATTCCTGGTAATATCAATTTTGATTATGTTGATGCAGTTATCCAATGTCCCGATAAAGAAGCGATGCTTATGACGAGAGCACTTGCCCGGGAAGAGGGATTATTTGTAGGTGGATCGTGCGGCGCTGCTGTTTGGGGTGCTCTCGAATATGCCAAACAATCGAATTTGGATGAAAACAGTATTATTGTTGTCATACTACCGGATAGCGGAACTCGATATGTTTCCAAAATCTACAACGACGAATGGATGAAAAAGCATAATTTTTTATAAAAATTAAACCCAATTATGGAAAACAAACAAAAGCCTCTAGAAATTGAATTATCAGGTGAAGAAGCTCAGGGCACATACTCAAACTTGGTCATGATTACGCATTCTGCATCTGAATTTATCCTGGATTTCATTGCAGTAATGCCAGGTTTGCCAAAAGCAAAAGTTGTGAAACGAATGGTGTTAACCCCTGATCATGCAAAAAGGCTTTCTGGTGCTTTAGCAGATAATGTTAAACGCTTTGAAGAACAACATGGTAAAATTGACACCAAAGATAAACCTGAAATCCCATTTCATTTTCGTGGACCAATTCCGGAAGCGTAGTTTATTTTGGGGTCTTAAAAAGAGTCCACATGGCAACACCCAAAAATAAAATATGTGGAATCAATGCTGCCCACATGGCATCAAGTGTGCCGGCAGCTCCAAATGGTTCAATTATTTTCATAATAGCTAAATAAAGGAAACTTACGGCAAGACCTGCACCAAGTATAAAACCTGTCCCACCGGACCGCCTGACAGATGCCAGACTCACCCCGAGAATAGTTACAACAATTATCGAAAAAGGGTAGAATAGTTTTCCATAAAACTGGATGCGTGGCAGACCGATTTCAGACGCACCAACTCGTTCAAGTGATTCCAGATAGTCGACAACTTCGGGATAGGTTAATTGAAATATATCTGAGGTAGTCCGAGCTAAATCCCTGGGTAGAATTGTTAAAACAGTATCAATCCGCGCTTCACTACTTATATCATATCCACTTGAATGAATAACTCGCCTGGTAGTATTGTACATTTCCCAATGTTTGAGCTCTTGATTATACTCCATTCTGCCGGCATCTAACGTCTCAATAACACGGGTTTCATCGAATCTAAAAAGTTGAATCCGATATCCAATTTCTTCATCAGGTGCATAATAATTCACACTTAAAAGTGTGTTTTCAGATTCCTGTCGATAAATTTTATTCGTGTCAACTCTGTCTGATTTAGACATCAGATATTGTCGTTCAAACTCTATGCGCTGTTTATTTGACAATGGGACCACAAATCCATCCAGATAGCTCACTATTCCGGCACTGATTATAGCAAAAAGCAGAAACGGAGTCATCAATCTATATAAACTGACTCCAGCAGCTTTAAGTGCAGTAATTTCGAGTCGTTGTGCCATTTGTCCAGTTAAAAGCAAACACGATGTAAACACTGCAACCGGAAGAACAAGTCTTATTATTTCAGGAATGTAGGGGAGGTAATAATCTGTCCATATTTGATTAAAAGTAGCTCCGCGATCGGTAAAATCATCCACATTTTCAGAAAAATGCACAATGATAAAAATCAGGATTAATAATAGTAAGACCAATAAAGTTATCGACAGGAGTCCTTTTATTATAAATCGGTCAATTTTATTCAATTAGGCCTCCATAAATCGCTGATTCTACGACCTGAGGTCACTTTGTACATTAATACGATTCCCAGCAGAGCCAATATTATATTCCCAAACCACATCCCAATTACAGGTGAAATAATGAGTCTGTCAGCCATTTTTTCTCCCTGAATAATACTAATCCAGTAAAAGGTGAACAAAACGGTACTTAAAACCGCATTAAAACCCAGATTACCGCGTTTGGTTAACATACCCAAAGGAGCCCCGATAAGTACGAAAATGATACATCCAATTGGGATGGCGAACTTTTTTAATATTTCTACTTCAAATTGTGCAATTCTTTCTGCACGCCACTTTACATTCACTTGGGCATTCTGAAGATTGTTCTCAAAAGACTTAATATTTGAGGATGCAGTTGTAGGCAGGTTTGTTTGGGATTCATAATATGCTGGAACCGACATCGCTACCCAGGTTTTCGATGAATCGGGTTCGAATCGTTGGGGACGGTTTCCAAAACGAGGATCATTTCGATCCATTTTTTCCGTAAATATATCTACAGTATGACTGAGATTTAAATGACTGGTACCTTTAAAAATCATACCAACTGCTAAATGGTAATTCATCAGTGAGGCGACATGGCGGTCGATTTCGTACTGCAAACTGTCAGCATAAATACGCATTGCCTGAGATGACATGGTTCGATCATCACGACGGCGGACATCCGGATTAGTTCTTGAAAAGTTCATATCACTTAAATCAAACCGGATTCTGTGTTGCATAAACTGACTTTCTTCGATCCGGTTTGTAGTGCCGGATTGATCAGGCAAATATCGATAGACAGATCCATTGTACAAATCGAGTTTTAAGCTAAACTGTACATCATCACCCGATAAAATTCCATATTCAGCATTGATGACAGCCTGATCTCGTTGATCATTTGCATCCTGAAAGATGGTTACATCGATCAGAGTATCAGCTTCAGATGAAATATCGCGTGTTAAAAAGGTATAACCTTCAATCCCATCATAAAATGAATTGGCTTTCAGATCAAATCCGGGTTTTTTCATTCTGATATCTAAAAAAAGAGACCGTGCTTTGAAATTTGCTTCTGGTAGTACCTCATTGGAAAACCAAGCTAAAAAGGCTGTCATCATCAAAGCAATTAACAGAACGGGTTTAACCAACTGAATAGGTTTTACTCCGGCAGCCTGAACCGCTGTTAATTCCGATAATTCGGCAAATTTACCAAAAGTCATTAACGAAGCGACTAGAATAGACATCGGAACGGCAAGCACCAGCATGTATGCTAACTGTAGCACTATAAGTTCTGTAATAACAAATAAATCGAGTCCTTTTCCTACCAATTTATCAATATGCAAAATCAGAAATTGCATAAGTAGTAGGAACATGATGGTCAGCAGACAGAACAAAAATGGACCAATGTGTCGCCTTAGTAAGTCATGTTGTAGTTTATTAAACATCAGAAAATGCCAAAAAAGTGTTGATGCACTGAATAAATCGCCTTATCATTCGTTTCATATTCTGTAACGTTCAGGTTTCCTAAATTAAGGTAAACTGATGAAGTTATATAATTCAGAATGGCAGAATAGTGTATTCATTATATTTCGCGTAATATTTATCCAATTAAAAGTATAATCTATAGCCACATTTCTACGACGTTGCTTTAAGCAATAAATAAGATGTTCTTGCAAACTTTATAACTTTTTCGAACACGGTGCAACTCGTAACGCGAAAACTTACTCTATTATTGAGTTTTATTTTGTTGTTATTGGTATCTGGATGGGTACCAAGCTCGGTGGCTCATGCCGATAGATCGGGTATGCTAATTACTCGAATTGCTGCATTTCAACCAAAATTAGAAATTGTATCTCAGGACACAACCAAGGCCGATTCATCAGCTATATCTGATACTTTGGCCAGGAAAGATTCATTGGGAATCCCTACACATATACGTGGTCCAAGATATCGTCCCGGCACATTATTATCAGCTAGAAACAGATCCAGATTATCTCAAATTTCGCTCCAGAATATCCAGGTCCTCATCGAACGTGACAGCACGAACACATTCAATGTAGTGACTGATTACAATGGATTACCATTATCATATTCTACTCGTTACACATTTGAACAATATTCAAACGAGATGAAAAAATCAGGAATCAACGAGAATTGGGTAAAACTTGTTCAGGACTCACGTCGCAGACAGGATGTACGAAGAGGTTTACTGGATTTTAGGGTCAATATTCCGGGTGGACAGCGATCTGCATTTACCACAATTTTTGGGAAACCGGAGGTAAATCTACGGGTAACGGGTACTGCCAATATGAATCTGGGTGTTTCAATTCAGGAAACTGCCGATCCTGCCGTACCGCCCGACCAACAGCGACGAATCGATCCCACATTTAATCAGAATCTCAAACTTAATATTCAAGGTACGATTGGCGATAAACTCAACATCCGAACCGATTGGGACACTGAACGTGCCTTTAATTTTGAAAACCGCCTCAGCATCGCCTATACCGGGTACGAAGATGAAATTATAAAATCGATTGAACTTGGTAATGTATCGATGGAGACCGGAAACTCACTCATCAGAGGTGGTGGTGCTTTATTCGGGATCAAATCCAGATTTCAACTGGGAGCATTGGAGTTAACAGGGATTATTTCTCAACAAGAAGGACAGGGAAATTCTCAAACCCTTACCGGGGGTGCATCCGAACAAAACATTGAAGTGAGACCCAATGCTTATGATGATGGAAGACATTTCTTTTTGGATTTCTATGCTCGACAGGAGTTTGAACAAAACA
This sequence comes from Bacteroidota bacterium, assembly GCA_003448835.1. Taxonomy (GTDB): domain Bacteria; phylum Bacteroidota; class Rhodothermia; order Balneolales; family HLUCCA01; genus UBA11400. Next base: position 10,717 of record DLXM01000386.1, read on the forward strand.
TGTCTGATCCTACAATTACCAGGCGATTGTTTAATTTGACTAATGTTGAAGTGTGGGTTCTCAATGAAACACTTACTCCAGAGGAAGGGCAACGCTCAGCAATAGCGCTTCTGGACTACGGAACCGTTGAAAATAATGGTAATTTTGGGCCACCAAATGATGAAAATGACCCGTTTGATGAAGCAACACTTGAACAATATCGTGACCCGGCTATCGGTGTTTCGGCCAGTGATTTAGGAGTTGAGCCGGACGAGTTTGCAGAAGGTATTTTCAGGCCACTTGTTGAGGGTGTTGATTACACCATTGATGGCAACCTGGGTTATATTTCTCTTCGTGACCAATTGGGTCCAAGGCAGGCACTTGCTATATCATATTCTTACAGAAATCAGTTTGACCAGATAGTATATGTAGGGGATGTCAACCAGGGTGATAGTCGTCGATTATTCTTGAAACTCCTCAGACCTACAGGGCTAACACCTCAAAGTCGCGCATGGCCAATCACAATGCGAAATGTTTACAGCTTGAACGCGTCAAATTTATCGCGTGAAGGCCTGGAACTGGATGTAATTTATTCACAGGGCACCATCGAACAACAAAATTTACCTGGTTTAGGGAATGTATTATTACACGATTTGGGATTGGATCGTGTAGGTTCACAGGGACAACTAGGGCCAGATAATCAGGTTGATTTTGGTACCGGCACACTCGATCCCCGTGATGGTAAAATTGTTTTTCCATATTTAGAGCCATTTGGTAAACGTATAGCCGACATTATTAATCAGAGCTCATTAACAGCTGATGAAAAAGCTACAGCACTTGATCAACTTGTATTTTCCGAGCTATATACAACGACCAGAAACAATGCCCAAAACAGTTCAAAAAATAACATCTACCGTATAAATGGAAAAACTACTGGTGGGGTTTCTGAATCCTACTTCTTAGGATTTCAGTTAGTTGAGGGATCAGTCAGAGTGACCGCAAATGGAAGAGAATTAGTGGAGGGTCTGGACTATGAAGTAGATTATTCATTAGGAAGTATCCTGATCACAAACCGAACTTTTTTAGCTCCGGGGCAAGAAATCAAGATTGATTACGAAAGCAATCAGTTCATGCAGATACAGCAGACCACTTTTACAGGTCTGCGGGCTGAGTATAAATTGAATCCGGAAATTTCATTTGGCGGGACTTACTTCCGGCAAAAAGATCGTCCTTTGCAAGATAAAATTCCGGTTGGTGATGAACCAATTAACAATTCAGTTATAGGATTTGATGCAAGAGCTAAATTTGATGCACCCTGGTTGACCAGAGCTATTGACAGGGTTCCGTTATTGCAAACCAGAGCCGAATCATCAATTTCACTGACTGGTGAATTTGCTCAGATCCGTCCGGGTGTTTCTCAAACGAATGCAGTAGCCAGAGCTATGAAAAGTGGAATATTGTATCCTGATGAGGAACTTGGATTATCGTTTCTGGATGATTTTGAGGGTTCAAAAGCCTCTGTAAGTTTTTTAAGTCCAGGTCGTTGGTCAATAGCCGCAGCACCCTATAAAGTTCCCGGATTTGATGGTCCAACGCCAATTGAAAGTGTTGATCAAAGTGTATTCGCCCGGGCTGCACGTAATAATTTAAGGGGGATGTTTTCCTGGTATACTATTCCAATTTCTCTTGGTAGGATAACTGATGCATCCAGAACGGTTGAATCGCTACCTGTTCAAGTTACAGATGTATTTCCGGATAGAGACGTTTTGCGACAAGATAATATTCTTCAAACTTTGGATATACACTTTGATCCTACCGCTCGGGGTGCATATAACTACAATTTTGATATCCGTGAGGTGACTGAGAATCGTCCCGAAGAAATGTGGGGTGGATTTACTGCAATTTTACCAAGCGGACTGGATGATTTGACTCAAAATAATATTGAATTCCTTGAATTTTGGGTCCAGGCCGTGTTGCCTGATGGCAAAACACCCACCGCAAATGATATCCTGGATTATGGTGGACAATTATTTTTTGATTTAGGGGTAGTCTCTGAAGATGTAATCCCAAATAATTTGAATAATACAGAAGATGGATTGGCAGAACGATCCGGAAACTTACGGGTAGATCAGGGTGGATTGTCATATGTATTTAACAACCTTCCTGATTTAGATGGACAATTTTCATCAGAAACCATTCAATTAGAAGATGCAGGATTGGATGGAGCGGTTAATTCAAATGGGATAGATGGAACAAGTGAAACAACTTTATTTGCTGAATTTCTTGAGCACATGTCATTTGTGTTTGCTGATCAACCAGAAATTTTGGCACAAATTCAAAATGATCCATCCAACGATGACTTCGTTTACTTTGATAACTCGAATCTAAACGATGTCCCATTGCATAAAAGATTTCATCGTATGTATGGATTCCCGGAGGGGAACGCAATTACTAGCGGTGAACAGCGTGCTGTAACCAATCGCCCGGATTCAGAGGGGCTTTTGAACCCGGCAGTAGTAAATTTGGAGAATGCGTTTTTTCAATATCAAATGGATTTTAATCCGGCTGATACAACTGCACTTCGCATTGGTCAAAATTATGTGGTAGATAAAGTTGATGGAGGTGAGCAGTGGAATACATGGTATCAAGTTCAGATTCCTTTACGTGATTTCATCGAAAAAGTCGGAAATATTGAAAATCTACAGCGAGTAACACACCTAAGAATGTGGATGACCGGTTATCGTCAGCCATTCACAATGCGTTTTGCTACACTGGAATTGGTTGGAAATCAATGGAGAAAGGCTCAAGAAGTCGGTAATGAAGGAAATTCAAACACAATATTTGAAGTTTCTACAATCAATATCGAAGAAAATTCGAATCGTAAACCTATTCCATATCGAATTCCGGAAGGGGCCATTCGATCGGTTGAACGCGGGCAACAACAGGAAATTCTGGCAAATGAGCAATCATTAAGGCTTGTGGTTGAGGATTTAAGAGGCGGGGATGTCAAACTCATTAAGCGTGGATATCCAATGGGTCTTAACCTCACCAATTATTCAAATATGAGGATGTTTGTCCATGGTGAGGGATACTCAAATCGAGATGATATCGAGCTGGTGATTCGGTTAGGTAGTGATATGGAGAATAATTACTACGAATATCGTCAACCGATAACTCCTTCAGATACATTACATAGTTTTTCAACAGGATCCCGTAATGCTTCGCGTGAAGACCTTGAAGTGATTTGGATGCCTGAAGAAAACAGCATGAATTTGGTATTGGGTGCATTAAATGAGCTAAAACAACTTCGGAATTTAGCCCAGGCTGACCCAACTCAACCTTATGAACGAAATGATATTGTTAAGGATGCGCCACCCGGTACAATCTTATCTATTGTTGGTGAACCGTCATTAAACAGGGTCACTGAAATCGGTATAGGGATTCGAAATCCGTATGAAAATTCATCATTGAATCGACAGGCACATCAGACAATGGGAACCCCATCATTGGATGCTGAGGTTTGGGTAAATGAATTAAGGGTATCTGGATTCGAAGACCAGGCAGGTTGGGCGGCAAATGCACGTGCACAAATAGTGATGGCTGATTTTGCTACGTTGAATGCCAGTTTTAATCGATCAACGGATGGATTTGGTCCGATTGATTCAAAATTGGGCGATAGGCAGAAGTTTGATCGAATTGCATATGATATGAGTGGAACATTTAACCTTCACAGGTTCGTGCCAGAGCGGTTTGGCTGGAATATTCCATTGACGTTATCTGCCAGACAAAATGTTCAAACGCCAAGATTTTTGCCTCGTGAAGGTGATTTGAGATTTGAAGACTTTAAGCGGGCTGTACAGGCGAATGAAAACTTTACTGATGCTGAGAAAAATCAAATTATAGATGATAAACTCACAGAAATTCAAGATTTCAACGAGAATTTCTCTATTAACTTATCAAATATTTCTAAGCGCTATTCCCAATCTAAATTGGGTCAGCTCACGTTAGATAATCTTCGTTTGAGCTATGTTTACAACGAAGGTACAAATAGAGATTTTCGAACCGAATACAACGATAACTGGAATTATACCACAGGTATCAATTATCAGTTAAATCTCAGAAATGTGAAAACCATTCGTCCATTCAACTTTTTGAGTAACATTCCGATTCTGAAATATTTAGATGAATTGCACTTTGCATATTTACCATCATCTGTAACGGCCAGTGGAACACTTAATCGAACTTATGCGGAAAGCATGACACGTGCTTTTGCTACAAGCCCCGGATTATTTAAACAGCAGCATAATTTCAGGTTCACAAATCAGTTTGGTATCAACTATAACTTACTCTCGACTCTTAGTTTGACGTATAATAATACTACAAACATGGATTTATCACTCATTGCACAGGATTCGATACCAGATTCGCCTACTTATACAATTCGAAATTCATTTGATGTTTTTGAGGATATTTTAAAAGAAGACGATGTAAATCCGCGTCGAAGTGATTATCAGGAAAACTGGACAGCCACGTTCAGACCCAGAATTAACAAATTCAAGACCCTGAGCTGGCTTAATTATTCTGCATCCTATCGAGGTGGATACCGTTGGGTTAACTCAGCCCTTGGATCCGGTTTAGGTGCTAATCTAACGAACAATTATTCATTGGATCAAAATCCATCCATTCGAATTCAGGAATTGTTTAAAAAAATCCCGTTGTATAATAATGCTTTTAAGGCAGATGAATCGGCGCGAAGGGTACGTGAAACTGCACGAAATCGAAGACAACAGGCCAGACGTGCAACCAATTCAGATAATCCACGTCGGGGTCCTGCAACTCAATCAAACACACAAGCCGCCTCTACCTCACAATCGTTTGGTGACCATTTAACGTATTATTCACGGCGATTTCTACTTTCGGTATTGAGTATTCAAAACATCGATTTAACGTATTCTCATTCAGTTCAGGCTGCTCAACAGGGTTATGGCGGCGGATCATCCCTTTGGGATATCGGGGGTGATGAAACTCAAGGTGGATTTTCACCAAATTTAGGTTATCGGATAGGTTTTGCTTCTGATATTCCGACAAGTCAGTTAATTCGGAGTCCGAATGAAAACTTATCGTATTCACTATCGAAATCTTTTAGGGTGAGTGATAATATTTCTATTCGTTCGACGATCCAACCAATTCGTGATATCACCATTGCATTGGATTGGAATAATTCGTGGGAAAGAAATACAAATTCAGCATTAACTGTTGGTCAACAAGATATTACCTCACAAGAAGGGCGACGGGGATCCGTGAATTCGAGCGTTTGGGCATTTGGTGAAGGATATGAAAAGTTTTTCAGAGCTCAACTACAAGCCGCTTTTGATGATATGGGCGACTCAAACGAGATTAGAGATGAGACTGGAAATGGTGATGGGAGAACGGTTTTAGGACCTCGCTCTCTCCAGGAAGATTTCCGCCAGGCCTATTTGATAGGACCAAAAGAAGGGCGTGGAAGTGTTGGACTTGCAGCATTGCCATTACCCAATTGGAGAATTACATGGGCCGGGTGGGAGAAAAGACTCCCGTTTATATCAAGTTTATTGAGTCGAGCGACATTACAACACTCATATTCTGGTAAATTTAGACTCGGATGGGATTTTAATCCTGATTTTGGTACTGAAATATCACGTCAGATTGGTGGATACAGGGTTTTTGATGAGCGACCTGAATATCAACCTGGTTCTGTAAATGTTGACCAACAGTTTAATCCACTTGTCGGAATTCAGTTAACCTGGAGGTCCGGACTTGGAACAGATGTTCAATATAAGAGTTCACGACTCACCTCTTTCTCGCTTTCGAATACGAATGTCATTGACCGAAACTCAAATGAAATTCAATTCACGGCACGATATTCGAAGCGTGGATTTACTTTGCCGTTTTTTAAACGATTGCAAAATACGCTAGATATGAGCCTATCTTTCAGTTATATCGAAGATAAAACATTCACATACAGACTAAATCAGGATGTTCAGGATGTTCTGTCTTTACCGTCTGATGAGTTGGTAAAAGATGTGATGCAGTACACCCCTAATAATCCAAATGAAAGAGGTGACGTGCGAATTAACATTACTCCATTGATTGGATATCAATTCTCGCAATCAGTTAAAGCTAATTTCGAATACAGATATTCACGACTAATCCCACGATCAACAGGCGTGTTCCCACGAGTGACACAAGACATTCGATTCAATATTATTGTTTCGATCCGCTCAACTTGATGAAAACCAAATAGGTTATAAACAAAATGACCAGAATAGTGGAGAAATATCCGATCCAGTCACCAAATCTGACATATATGGTCATGTTTGAATAGACGGGAACCTGAATACGTAATGCGGTGCGTTCCCAATAAGCAGTCTTAGAGTGAATCTCACCATTTGCATGAATCATGCCACTAATTCCATTATTAGCACTTCTTATAACACTTCGATTCGTTTCAATAGCTCTGAGTCTCGCAAAATCATAATGCTGAATATGTCCGCTTGTGCTTCCCCACCAACCATCATTGGTAATTACTGCCACAAAATCGGCACCATCTAAAACTGATTTTCTCACCCAATCCGGGAATACCGAATCATAACAGATTAACGCCGGGGATTTTACATCATCTGACTCAAAATTTACGATTTGATTTCCACGACCATATCCCATCATCCGAAACCAATCGACCCCCGGAATTGGGATCTTGGAAAAGAACCCATAAAACGGAAAACGTTCAACAATGGGGACCAAATTCGCCTTTTCATAAGATTGGACTGTTCCATCGGGAGAAAAAGAAAGTGCGGCATTAAAAATGTTATATCGAGACCCATCAGATCGAAATCTAGGATATTCTGCACTTTCGTCCTCATTATAATATCGGTACCAGGTAGCACCTGTGATTAACGTTGTATTCCAATTAGCGGCAACCTCCCGCAATCGATTCGATGGATACTGAAAGGTTTTACCATGAACGTCTGGTATGAGTGCATTTTCAGGCCAGAAAACCATCTGTGTGTTTGGAGTGACTAATGAATCTGAAAGTTCGATAATTTCTTCAAGTGCAAGACTGATATCTGAATAACCGGCATTAGGTAAATAAGAATCATAATTTGGTTGGGCAATAACGACTTCGATGTGAGACTCAGGACTTTGTTCTTCGAGTAAATATTTTGATGCTGAATAAAAAATTGGTACCAGAATGATAAAAACTGATACAATATTAATTCTAATTCCACCAGCAAAAGATGATTCTGTACGATCCCAATCATGCCACAATGAGGCAGTTAGAACTATCCAAAAACTGACGCCCATTACACCTGTAATACTCACATACTGTATTAAAATAATTGCATTTGCATACGAATTTCCTAATGTGAGCCATGGCCAGGCCAGATCCCATCTGTAGTGCAAAAATTCATAAGTAATCCATGCTGAAGCTGATAGTAAAGCAATGAGATACTTGTTGAACTTCTGTTTTCTGATGAGGTAGATCATACCCAAAGGAATCGTCATAATTACCGAATTTGCAAGTATTGCAGCGACACCACCACCAATTGTTGCAAAAGTGAGCCAGTAACTGGTGATAATATTCCAAATCAGAACAGCTGGAAATGTAATGTACATAACCTGACGAAAGGAATGTCCCTGGTCGGCCAGGCGGATCAGCAGATAAAAAGCCAGAATACTTAGTAAGAATAAATTGAAAGGAGGGAAGCTGAGTCCAAGCATAACCCCTGCTAATATTGAAGTTCCAATGATTGAATCGAGTATTCGTTTCATTTTTCTGTATATGTGTTTCCTGCGACAACTAAAACAAATTCACCCTTAATTGATGGGCGCGTTTCTAGTGAAATTAGTAATTCGGCTAATGTTCCTCGTTTATTTTCCTCAAATTTCTTAGTTAATTCACGTCCAAAACACGCTAATCGTTCCGGCCCGAAAATTGCAATACATTCTTTGATTAGTTTTACTATTCGATGTGGGCTTTCAAAAAGTACCATTGTCCTGTCTTCTTGCTTCAATAATTCCAGCCGGGTTTTACGCCCTTTTTTTTGCGGAAGGAATCCCTCAAAACAGAACCGATCGCTGGGTAGTCCACTTGCAACCAAAGCGGTTAATACTGCACTCGGACCCGGAATTACACTTACAGTAATACCTGTTTCATGAGCTTTTCTGACTGCCAGAAAACCTGGATCAGAAATGCCGGGCATACCCGCATCAGAAACTAGTGCTACATCATTTCCGGAAACGAGATAATTGATTAGCTGATCGATTTTAGCATGCTCGTTATGGGCATGAAATGAGAATAATTGCTTCTTAAGCCCAAGATGTTGAAGCAGAAAACCAGTTGTCCTGGTATCTTCACAAGCAACCCCGGAAACCTCGTTTAATACTTCAATTGCGCGCTTTGAAATATCATTTAAATTACCAATTGGTGTACCAATAACGTATAATGTAGCCACGTGAAATTCATTTGTGAAAAATTATGTTGAATGATACCAATATTTCGGCATTATTGTTGGATACTGGTTCACACTTGATAAATGTTAATGAACTGATAACCATTGTTTAAAATCGAATTTTTTCCAAAATACTATTTATGAAACCATTTGTACCAACCGGACTCAATCATCTTACTCTTCGTGTTAATGACATCAAAAGAGCGGAAGCTTTTTATACAGATATTCTGGGTTTTACGGTGGAGCGAAAAATGGGTCAAAGCATGACAGTATATCGAATTGGTTCAGACTCACTGGTAATAGTTGAAG
>DLXM01000157.1 GCA_003448835.1 Bacteroidota bacterium
CATTTCGATTTTAGATCTGAGTTTCGAGATGTGGACATCCACGGTACGTGTATTGGTGCTATATTCATATCTCCAAACGTTTTCGAGCAAAGCATCGCGCGAAACCGGATCATTAGCATGCATTACCAAATAACGAATCAACTCAACCTCTCTCGTAGTCAATTCAATTTCGGCATCCGGGCGGACAACCATTGAATCGTTCAACTCAATACGAACCGGACCCAATGTAATAACATCCATTGGACCCGTTTTTGAATACGAATTGGCTCTGCGGAGTCTTGCCTGAATCCGCGCCAGTAATTCTTTTACACCAAATGGCTTCGTGATATAATCGTCTGCGCCAATATTCAATCCGGTAACTTTATCAATTTCCTGATCGCGTGCTGTCAACATGATAATCGGGAAAGTAAATTTTTCTTCACGAACCTGCTTACAGATTTCAAATCCACTAACGCCTGGTAGCATGACATCCAGTATCAACAAATCTGGTTTAACCGTTCTTACCATACTCACTGCGTCAGTCCCGGTGTCGGAGACAAAAACTTCATAACCTTCGTTCTCGAGTGTATCCTGTAGGGTGAATACCAAACTTGGTTCATCCTCGACTACCATGATTTTTTTCTGCTTAGCTGGCATATTCAATTTTCGTTTCTGATGTTGTTGTTGCTTCTTCGGTAGATATCGATACATCACCTATGGGTAAGTGTACTGAAAAAACTGACCCAATCCGATAGTTAGATTGTACAAATATCCTTCCACCATTCATTTCTGTCAATACTTTTACAATTGAGAGTCCAAGACCGTGACCTTTAGTCCGGGCTGTGAGCGTGTCTTCAACTCTATAGAATTTGTCGAAAATATGCTTCTGAGCCTTTGTGGGGATACCTAATCCATGATCTTCGACATCCATCTGGACAAAATTTCCATTCTTTTTAACCCGAATACCTAAATATTTCTCATCCGGACTATATTTGATCGCATTTTCTACCAAATTACTTAAAATGGCTCTAAAACTTTCTTTATCTACTAAAACTGTATTAACATCTGGTGCAATTTGAACAACAGGGTTAAAACCGGCTGCACTTAATGTAGTCTGAGACTCAGAAATATATTGGCGAATTAACTGTCCAATTGAATAGGAATCAGGATTTATCACCAATTGACCTGAATCATTCTTGGCAACATCCAGTAACTTATCGATCATACTTCGAAGTCGCATTGCTTCGGTGTGTATATGTTCGCCATACGATCGAAGTCGCTGCGGATCCGTTACTCGTCCATCGGCAAGATTTTCACCCGCTGCCTGCATCACAGCCAACGGCGTTTTTAGTTCATGAGTAACATTCGCAAGAAATCCGGTTTGACGATCGGCAAGAGCTTTCTCTTTTTGAGACATCCTGAAAATTATGACCAGACTGGTAATCAATAAAAGAACGCCACCACACAGAACAATCAAATTCCGGGTTAGATTAGATTGCGATGCAAGAATTGTGCTCCCTTCATCAAAAGAAACCTTCAAATTCCAGTTATCCATTAAATCCGGGAAGCGCTGAATATAATTCACACTTCGACGATCATATTCAATTTCCGGGTCGGTTGAGGCAAGGATTTCATTTTTTAACCAATCATGTAACCAAATAATCATCCCACTTTCATGGCTGGAACCAAAAGTTTCAGCTAATTCCTTAGCAAAAAAATCATTAACCAGGTTTTCCTGATTGATCATGAAATTAAAATATCCAACAACCCGATGGTCCCGCGGATTTATCAAAGCCACGGTCATACTCCGATGGGTATCAAAAACGACCTTTGTATTCCAGCGGTAATCACTTAATAAAACACGCATCCGGGTACGTGTCAGGCCAAATCCATCACAAACGGTCTCAGGAATTTCATATACCTGCACCAAATCCATTTTTTGCTTATCGAATTTGAAGACAGCGGAGTCAGTGGCACCACATTCTGAAAATCCCGGGTAGGTAAAATAGATACCATTATAAATAGGGTCATTTGACGCATCACGCAAAACCTCTGCAAATGACTTATTCAGGGGGGCTTTTCGCTGAAATTCTTCATCAATTTGTTCAACGTTCAACCGCCAGATCCCCTCAACCGGTGGTCTGAATCGATTTCGAACCGTGTAGCTGAAATCCACAAGCTGGTTTTTGCGATTATCGATTGATGCACTCACTGTGGACTCATGGAGTGCATATAGAGAATAGATGTTCATAGCCGTAAGTCCGACGACCGCGGCGATTGCCAGAAAAAATAAAACCCACCGTATGCGAAAATATCGTTTCATAAGTACAAAGCAATTTGAGACACTGGATTTGTAAAATACTAATATTCGAGATAAGAGTGCGAATTTTATACTACTTAATTCACGTTGTTAATTTGGTTTTCTAGGTAAAAGGTATTATATATATAGATATTGTCTTTTAGACATTTATCATCGCACACAATCGTTTACAAATTAGAGAGGTATATATGAAGGATGGATTACAATCGTCAAGTCTGCTTAAAAGACTTACAAAAGGCTTAGCTGTTGCTGCGCTTGCTCTGGGGCTAACGGTCTCTGCTAACGCGCAAGACATGTTAAATCATAATTGGACAGTTGCTGCCGGTTCTGTAGATTGGCTAACTGATGCTGGTAACGCCGTTCGTGGTGCTGCTTACAACCCTGCTACCGGGAATATTCTGGTCCCTAGTCGCGCTGGTTCAATTACTATTCAAAAAGTTGATGCTACAACAGGTGTTTCATCAGGTTCTTTGGATGTTTCCATTATTTCAGGTGGAATTCTACCAATTAACAGAATTGCAGTTACATCAGATGGTCAGATTTTTGCGACAAACCTGATTCTTGATACTGGTGTTAACTTTAAAGTTTATTACTGGGAAAATGAAGATGCAGTTCCTGAATTGCTTTTCGAAGGAAATCCTTCCCCATTCGCACGTTACGGTGATGGCATTGGTATCGCTGGAAGTGGAAATAGCGTATTTTTATATGTATCAGGTACATTTACAAATGCAATTGCTGAGTTCTATTTCGATGGAACCGCTCTTGCAACTCCTGCTCGTGTAATTCCTTTACCAAGTGATGGCGCCAACGCATCTATCGTTCCTTTGGATAATGGTACTGCGTGGATCAACGGTCGCGATAATCCAGCTCGTTTAATAGATCTTGAAAATGGATTTGTTATATCGACTCTTCCGACAGTGAGACCAGACCCAGTAGGAAATGCAGCTTGGTTACCATCATCTTTTGGTGATATGGATGTTGTTTACCATGACGGAAGAATTTTATTGGTATCAGGTGTTCCAGCTGTTGATGATCACAATTTCTGGGTATTGGATGTAACTTATCAGCATCACCCTACCCTCGCTTATCAAACTGGTAGCATCGGAACAGGTAGCAATGCTTTCCGTGTTGGTGCAGTTGCCGGTAATAGTGCTGATGGTGAAGTTTATGTCCTTGCAACTAACGTTGCTTTGGCTTCATTCTCACTACCAACTACAGTTAGTACTGAAAGAAACGAATTGGTTGAAAACTTTAACCTCAACCAAAACTATCCAAACCCATTCAACCCAACTACAAGCATTAGCTTTGACCTTCCACAGTCAGAGTATGTAAACTTGACCGTTTACAACATGTTGGGTCAGCCAGTTGCTACTCTTGTTAATAGCCAAATGTCTGCTGGTGCTCATACCGTACAATTTAATGCACTTGACTTAAGCTCAGGTACATACTTGTATCGTATCGAAGC